>JBHLNY010000195.1:0-6555 GCA_048941065.1 Promethearchaeota archaeon | reverse complement strand
CTTACCTGATGGTATAAAAACTGAACAGGAAATGGTTGAAAAATATGGGAAGAAATTAATATTTTTAGGATTTTTAAGCGTTTCATTACTTGCATGGGCACATCCTTATGAAGTTATAGCGGAATGTAAAAGACAACTTGAAGTTTTCGGCAAGTCACCCGCAGGCTATATTCTTGGAGCGTCTTGTGAATATCCACCCTATGCACCCTTATATAATGCGATGGCTGTTGTTAAAGCAGCTAGGACATATGGTAAAAATTTTCAAACTGGTAAGGGAGCTAATTATGAAGGAGAAGAAGGAGGTTAAAAGCTATGTCAGAAGAAAAAATTTTAAATAAGCTTAAGGAAAGTGTTCTAGATTTTGATGAAGAGACTGCTAAAGAAGCTGCTAAGGAAGCAATAAAGGCAGGAATAGATCCAACAAAAGCAATTAAGGAAGGGCTATACATGGGCTTAAAAGAAATTGCGGATCAATATGAAGATACTTACTTTATAACAGATATGATTATAGCTTCAGATGTGTTTTATGCGGGTGTGAATATTTTAAAAACAAAAATAGATCCAGAAAAAGCTAAGGCAGATAGCAAAGGAACAGCCGTTCTTGGAGTTGTGAAAGGTGATGTTCATGATCTTGGCAAGAATATGGTGAAATATCTATTTGAAGCTGAAGGTTTCAAAATTATTGATCTGGGATTTGATGTTCCTGCTGAGAAATTTATTGATGAGGCAGAGAAAAACAACGCAGACCTTATCTTGATTTCATTGATGCTAAGCTCAATGTTTCCTGAAATCGGAAAAATCGTTAATTTAGCTAAAGAAAGAAAGTTAAAAGCAAAAGGAGTGAAAATCATGGCTGGTGGGGGACCTGTTTCAGAAAAAATAGCCTATGAACAAGGTGCTGATGGATGGGCACTTACAGCTCCTTTAGCAGTTAAAAAAGCTTTAGATTTGCTTAAATAATCAATTAGCATTAGTATTAATTATCTATTGTAAAAGTGATTAAATAAGAGATTAACCTCTTTTTCATTTATTTTAAATAGATCGAATATTAATTTATCAATTCTTACTTGAATTTCTTTTCCATTCCCGCTAGATTGAATTAATTGTTTTGTTAACTTTTTGATTAAAGATATTTTTTTGCAGTCCTTTTCTGATGTAAAGTTTTCTATAAAAGGGATGGGCAAATCATCTTCTAATTTTGTCTTACTCCGCTTTATCCGAATATTTTTTGCGTTAAATAAAAAACGGACTAATTTAGAATTCAAATATGCTAACATAAATGTGTAATCAATAGATTTTTGGTTAAATCTTGGCCACAAAAAATATGTATCAGATGTAGCAAAATATGAGGATTTTGAATATCCGAAAATGTTCTCGTTAGAGATATATTTAAAAAAGATTTTTTCGCCTTTTTCATAAAAAGATTCAAGATCAATTAAGGTTTCATTGAAATTATTTTCATTTCTCCTGATAAACGTCCCTCTTCTTGGAAAAAAATAATCATTTGGATTCTCTTTAGCATTAACTAAAATATTTCGTAATTTTTTTTTATATTGTTTCAGATATTGAATTAAATTTGGATATTTTTCTTCAAAAAATCGATTTCTTTCCTCTATATTAACACCGTTAAATTCATTTTTATTAAAATATATTGCATAACCAATATAATCCCCTTCATTATAACTATAAGACTTTATTGATTTGCTTTTATAAATTTTCTTAAGTCTTTTTTTTTCGATATCTAAAATCTGCACAAATTTACCGTTATTTTTTATATATATATCTTGGTTCTCTATTTTGAGATTCTTTCCTTCATTTAAAATAAATATATTATCTTTAATAAAAATTATACCATTCCGTACAATAAACCTATCTTTAAGATAAGATATTTTATCGTTAAATATACATTTTTTTTCAATTTCATTAATAATCTCCTTGATTTCTTCCGGATATAATAAGTTCCAACTTCTATCTGGTTTTAAATCATTATTTGTTATAGCAGATCTATATTTTCTTATGTTTCTATTATTATCTCCTAATAATAGCTCTTTAAAAATCATTCTATTAAAATTTTCATTATTATTACTTAAATTTCCATTCTTATTAATCTGAATTACTTGAATAGGTTTATCTACAGATTGCTGCTTCTCTAGATCTGTTTTCTTCCTAAGAATAAAAATACAATTATGCTGCCCCTCTGCCCCCTTAAATAATGTCATATTTGATAAGTCAATGTATTGAAGTAAAAAACATTCTTCTAATATATGAGGTTTTAATAATTTTATCCCCGTTTTTTTAGATTTTGTTAACCAATAACTTGTTGTAATAAATGATAAAATTCCACCGGGTTTTAGCTTTAAAATCCCTAAATGGATAAAATAATAGAATAAATCCATATTTCCTACAAAAAATTCTTTACAAATTGGGAATTTCTTTTTATATTCTTGAAACACCTCTGCATTGTAATTTTGACCTAAATAAGGAGGATTTCCAATGATTAAATCAAATTTTTCATTAGGATCTGAACCGAAAAAGTTTTCAAATCTTAAATTTACCTTAGGATAACTTTTTTGAAGGTTAATTTTTAAGCCCTTATCCATTTCATAAGCAATTATATCTGAAAAATTATTTTGGATAAGATATTTCAGAAAAACTCCTTTTCCTGCAGATGGTTCCAAAACCTTTAATTCTTGGTAATTGTCTTTTGTTATAAACTTAGTTATATTCTTAACCATAAATTTAGCGATAAAATTAGGAGTAAAAATTTGTCCGATTAAATTACTTCCTCTTTTATTTTTATTTTTCAAAAACATCCTAACTTAATATTAGACTATAAAATCTATATATTTGCTGGTCGATTGATTCTAACAAGTATGAATCTAATTGTAAAAAGAAAAAAATATTTTATTAATGCTCATGATTATGGTGATGGTCATGATGCTCCATTTTAATGTTGATCGGTTTTAAATTACCGATTGCCCACCCTGTGACCTCGTTAAGTGAGGGGTGTATAACCATTGAGTGATAAATTGGCATAAATGAGCCACCTTCAGGACAAGCTCGAGCAATTTTGGGAATATCTGTTTCTTCAGAAAATTCTGGTAAAGCACATGTAAATCCTGAATTCATTAAATACACAAATGGTTGAACAAGAATTGCTGCATGAGGACCAACAACATGAGCTCCTAAAATTCTATAAGATTTATCAACTATTAATTTTACAAATCCATCATCTTCATCACCGGTTTTAAAACCCATTGCAAATCCTTTTGCTACAGTCGAGTAATATTTAACAGCAACATAAATCTCATAACCTTTTTCGAGTGCTTCCGCTTGAGTTATTCCAACATGTCCTATTTGGGGGTAGGTAAAAATCGCCCATGGAACAGAAGAATAATCTACTGATCGTTTTTGATCCTCTGGACCAAATATATTATTAGTGCAAATCTCTGATTCATAATTTGCTTTATGACGAAATTGATAGAGACCATTAGCATCTCCTATACACCAAATATTCTTTTTATTTGTCTCTAAGTATTGATTGGTTTTAATCCAACCTTTTCCATCTGTCTCAACCCCAGTACTCTCAACCTTCAATAGATCCGCGTTTGAAAGTCGACCTGTAGCTACAAGAATCTCTTCTGCTGATATTTCAACTTGCTGGCCTGTTTCTTGGTTTTGAGCAATGACAATTTTCATTTTCTTTTTTGATTTTGCTTTAATCGCTTTATAATTAACATACACTTTCATGTATTTACGAAAGTTTTGTTCTAAAAATTTACTAATTTCGGGTTCTTCAGTTGTTATTAAACGAGGTAGCATCTCTATAATCGATACTTCTGTTCCCATAGCTGAGAAAATATGCGCAAATTCTGCAGCAATCACTCCTCCTCCTATAATTGTTAGACTTTTCCAGGGCTGACTCGGAAAATTTTCACCAAAAAAACTTTCATTTGTAATATAACCTATTTCTTCTAATCCTTCAATGGGAGGAATAAAAGATCTCGCTCCTGAGGATATAACAAATTTTTCTCCTTTAAATCTGCCAAGAATCTCTTTTCCATCAATTGATTTTACTTGCATTTCATATTCTCCAACAAATTCGCCAACTCCTTTATACAAAGTAAGATTAGGAACATTTGATAATCCCTCCTCGATTTGATTGCTTTCATCAATTTGAGACCACATCCTTTTTGCTATTAGATCCCAATCAATTCTTTCTACATTAAAGTGGACTCCTACTTTATTTGCATGTTGAGCTTCTCGAATTAAATCAGCAGGAAAAACTAAAATCTTTGATGGAATACACCCACGAGTTAAACATGTAGCACCTAATTTTGTATCCTCAACAAGAGCACATTTTATACCCGTTTGGAGACCTACATTTAAAACATTAAGTCCAGCTCCACTCCCTATAACAACTAAATCGAATGTTTCCATAAATTCAATTTTATTAATATCACTTTTAAAGTTTATATTAATGATTTAGAAATCAAAAAGAATAAACTAACCTAGGATCAATTAGCTTACTTTATCACCTTAATTAAGTTTGTATTTCTCATTTAAAAGTATTAATAAAAGCTAGAATTCTAATTAGAGACTTGGACACCTTAGATCCTCTCAATAAGAAGGGTAATCAGGGCCTTCTGGAGGAATTTACTCCCTTTGGAGTAGCTACTTCTGTAAACCATGCAGTACTCATCGATGACGTAGTAGAATTAGTTTCAAAGAATAGATGTCCTGAATGCGGATATGAAGGTGATACGTTTTTAGTTCAGGGTAGAATTAAAGATAAAGAAAGATTGGGATATGCCTCTATCCTTGAGTGGATATAAATCTGAAAATAAATTAAAAAAAAGAATTTAAAATTCTTTATTTGATTATTTCTTCTAGTTTAGGAAAAATTCTTGGATAATGAACAGCCATACAATGAATTCCAGCCAGAAGATTCTTTTTTCTTAGTTCATTTATAAAAGGTTTGAAAAATTCAAAATTGGCTTGGTCATAAGCTTCTTTTTGCATTTTCTTATCTGTAGAATATTCAGTTTTAATATTTTTCCATTTAGCTAAAATACTTTTGGGCACACTCACGCCAGGTACGAATGTATCAAATCCTTTAGCGATTCCATAACTCTTCATTGGAAATATGCCTAAAAGAAGGGGAATTTTGTATTTTCTAATGCCTGTTAAAAACTCAATGGTTCGATCCAAATCATATACTACCTGTGTTTGTAGGAATTCTACACCCGCTTCTGCTTTGCGTCCAATTTTCAGGATTTCTGCTTCCATTGGTTCTGCATTTGGATTTGCTGCTGCTCCCACATGAAGAGTTGGTGGATGCTCAATTTCATGACCATTAATCCTTCCTGTATCGACCATTTCTCTAACAAGTTTTACTAAAGTTGCAGAATCTAAATCAAAAACAGGTTTGGTTTCAGGCATATCACCTAATGCTGTGTGGTCGCCAGTTAATGAAAGGATATTCCTTAATCCTAAGGCATGTCCACCCATAATCATGCCAGCAATTCCCAGTTTATTAACATCTCTTACGGTTAATTGCCAAATAACTTCTAAATTTGCTTCTTTCTGAATAATATGGGAAGCTGCCATACTATTGATCGTAACAATACCAAGAGGACTATCTGTAACATTCGCAGCAACTACATAAGGTGCCATATCTTTTGCTTCTTGAACTGTATGAGAAAGATCACATGTTTTTTCAGGTTCAAGTTCACCTGTGAGTATGAAATCACCTTTTGCTAGTGCTTCTCCTAATTTTGAATATATATGGTTTTCTCGTTCTCTCATTTTTTTCACCTCCTACCTAAAGACAACCTCTTGTTGATGTCCACTTTCAGACCAATCTCTAGCATCACGCAATCGACTAAATAGATCTAACCTGCCGATTGCTTTCAAGCGATTAAAAATTAGAATCCAGCCACAATCTTTCTCATAATTACCCACCTCACATTTTCCGTCAACCATTCCGCCACAAGGGCCATTCATAAGACCTTTAGCGCAGGTAGCAATAGGGCAAATTCCTCCTGTGTAATTTAAATAACAATCACCGCAGGCTCTGCATCGCATATAGAATCTACCAATTCTTTCAGTCATACCAATAAATTTAGTATTATTAGAAATAAGAACTGGCTTCTTTGGGTATTTTTTCTCTAGCACATTTACTATACTCTGAACCCCTAACCCACAACTAAGGGTTAAGATTGCGTCAGATTCTTGAATTTCATCATCAATTTTACGAAGATCCTTTTTCATAACCCTATTGTCACATACATCCTCAGAAACTATTACAGCAGTAATATCATATCCTTTTTCTACTAAAAGATCATTCCATTCTTTTGCACCTTCTGTCCCCCCAGTCTGGCAAAGAGCAGAACAAGTACCACAACTTACAATTGCGAGCTTTTTAATCTTATAATTCTCCAAGGCTTCAATTACTTCTTCAGTTGGTTTTTTCGTTGTTATAACAACCATAATATTTTACACTTGATTTTCTAATTTAAATTAAAAATTTACCTAGGTGGAGAAATTAACAAA
>JBHLNY010000194.1:0-6619 GCA_048941065.1 Promethearchaeota archaeon | reverse complement strand
TATGAAAGATATTTCTCAAATTTTACATATACTATTATTTTACTAATATAAATTTGAGAGCGGAAGTCTTATTAATCCATTAATAAATCTAATTTTGATTAAACCAAGATATATATATGAATTAGAACTGAAAATTTCGAGAAAGAGAGTTTTATAAACTTCTAAATTTTTTATATATTTGCCGGCCATGTTAATCATCAAAAGATTCATAGAATCCTTTCAATTCTTGTCGTGCTAAAATGTTTTCATCATCTATCTTTCCAAGAAATTCTTTATCGAAATCTAAATTACACTTCTTACATTCTATAAATGTGTCATATTCAAAAATTTCTTTAGATTTACAGCGAGGACAATGGAACTTTGCTGGCATCTTATATATTGATCTCATGAAAAAATTGTCTACAAATATTAATATAAATCCCATGAATATAAAATCTTTTACAAAAAATTTTAAATTAGGTTAACAAATGATTGCCTTTATTATAGTTTGCGTAAACAAATCATTAGAGGATAAAAATAGGAAAAAAGGGATAACAAAATTCAAATCTGTAAAAAAATAAGTAATTTGAGGGCGAAATCCAATGTGAGATTGAAAGTTTTGTTTCCCTTCTTATTAATAACTTTATACTTTCCTTTAAAAACTAAACAAAATTTTTATAGAATCCACACTTTATTATTATTTTTTATATAAGCCTAAGAAAATTATTATAAAGACAATAATATCTACCAATTCAGCTATTATAATATAACTTGCTTGTTCCCCTAAAATATTTTGCATAACTGGTCGAAAGATATTTGAAAATAAGTACAAAAGAAAACCTAAAGTTAATATTCCAGGTTTAACAACTGCAAGACGGTTTAATCTATATGCTAAGTAAAAGATGTAAACAATTCCTACCAATGAAGGGATGACAATAGCAGGTAAGATCATGCCCATGGTAGTGTTATTCGGAGCAATAGTTACTACAAATGTTTCAATACTAACAATAAATATTATAATGACAAGTCGTAGTTTGTTCATATATCTTTTATCTTTTAATCTTTTATATCGATCCTCCAATCTAAAGAAAATTATTTCAAGACCAAGAAAGATTAGAGGTGCTACTTCAAAAATTATTATGAAGAACCGAAATTTTAGAAAAAGTAAAACGAAATTATCACTAAAAGTAAAGAAAGTTAGGTCCCAAAGTAAATCAATTGCCTTTCCAAAGGTAAGGATAAGAAAAAACAGACCTAGGAGGAATGGAATATCTGACAAATATTGAGCTTCTTGTTTGAACCATTTATGAAATAAATAATAAGTAGTTATAGATAGGATTAATATTCTAATTGATATAATAAAAACAACTTCAAAAGCACCCTCATAATCTTGAAAAGCCTGAATAATTAAGGGTAAATTAAAATAATATAGAAATCCGACTCCTGTAATACATAAAATTATACTTATGAAAAGGGATATCTTGTAGATGCTTTTTTTTGATAATTTCATATCTATTGATAGAAATTGAACTTTTTAAATTAAACTAAAAAAAATATTTAAAATATAAATACAAATACTTAAACCGAGAAATCTAAAAAGTTCTCTCAGTTGCATTAAGTTTAACAAAATAAATTGGAATTACTGAAATCAATATTATAATTCCAGCAATCATAATAATAAGCTCAGTTTCAATATATTGATACAAAAATGTACCTAAAGGAGTGAAAATAACATTAGCTGCAACACTAAATAAAGCCATTATTTGATAATAAAAAACTTTATTTTGAGAAATTTCCATCATGATTGAAAGCAAGCTAATTAAGAAAATACCTGATAGAAAAAAATAAAAACCATATAATGTCAAAAATAAGAAAAAGTTAACAAATGGAATAAAATTAAGCAACACTCCTATAAGAATTACCGATATAGTTATTATTTGTTTTCTATTTACAATTTTCAATATTAATTTACCAAAAATATTTCCTAAAGCATAAATTAAGGTTAATATAAACCATAAAATTGAAAAAAAAGTGGGACTAGTCTTTATTGATATATAAGGCTTTATTGAAAAAGAGAATAACCTGTCTGAAAATGTTAAAAACAGAAAAATACACATAAGAATAATAGGTTTCTTTATAATCTTAACCTCTTGATTATTTCCACCGTTATATTCATAATTAGTAGTTTCATCATTCAAAAAAAAAGCAAATACGATAATAGGTGTACTTAACAAGACTCCAAAAATAAAAAATTGATTCCAATTTGTAGATGAACTTACATTAAATAAAAAAATAATAATTGGAATGATACTCCCACAAATTGCTCCTAACATGATAATTAATGCATTTTTATTTTTTGTATGTTTATCTGGTGACTGTAAAATCATAATCTTATTTATTCCAACAGTAACTACTGAGATTAATATCAAAATGATTCCTAATAAGGTGCCAAAAAGGGGTAATAACTTTAAACTAAAAATCAATATTGAGAAACTTAGAAATATTCCAAATGAGCTAAATATTATAAATAACTTTCTTCTTGAATTTTTTCTATCAAAATATAGTGAAATAAAGGGCCTTGAGAATAGTGCTAAATAAGATAAAAATAAGACGAACGAAAGTGTTGTAATATCAATACTAATCACAGTTGAAAAATATATTGGCAAATAGCTATTAATATATGCAAGGATCATTTCTACACTAAAATAGGCATAAAAATATATAACTGGATTCAATTTGCTCCCCATTTTTTAATCCCCAATGCAAATACAATATTATAGGCTTACAATAAAATTTAATATCATCTTTTTAATTATCACTTTTTTAAAATATTTAAAAACTCAATGAAAAAAAATTCAGAAGAGATAAACATAATAATGAGATCCTTGAACTGTTTTGTCTGAATTTAATCCTTAAGGATTAGCTTTAGAA
The DNA here is from genome assembly GCA_048941065.1 of Promethearchaeota archaeon. Classification (GTDB taxonomy): domain Archaea; phylum Asgardarchaeota; class Lokiarchaeia; order Sigyniarchaeales; family SOKP01; genus Loki-b32. Next base: position 3,709 of record JBHLNY010000194.1, on the reverse strand, counting down.
AATTATTAAAAAATTAATTAATTTTTTAAAATAATGGTTGAAGATCAAAATTACTTTGAAGAATTTACTTCACTTTTTTACCCTAAACATATAGCTTTCATTGGAGCTTCAGAAACATCAACATTTGGGTCAATGATGTATTTATCGGCTTTTAAAGATTCAAGGTGGAATAATAGTTTTTACCCTGTAAATCCAAAACATACTAAAATAATGGATTGGAAATGTTATCCTTCTGTTTTAGATATTTCTTATACTATTGATACCGCCTATATTTCAGTTAAAACACACATTATTCCTAAAATTATTAGAGAATGTGTTAAGAAAGAGATAAATTGGGTTATAATATTTGCTTCTGGGTTTTCTGAAACAGGAGATCTTGAAAGGAAGAGATTAGAACAAGAACTTAAGGAAATAATTAGAGGCTCTAAAACAAGAATCATTGGACCAAATTGCTTAGGTCCTTATAATGCAGAAATTGGTATGGCTTTTATATTTGCTTCCCAGAAAGGAATTCCTGGTCCAGTTTCTTTCATGTCTCAGTCTGGTGGTCATTTAAGTCAATTATTAGACATCGGATTTAAGAGAGACATTAGATTTCGATATGGTGTGTCTTTTGGAAACCAAATAGATCTCAATTGTATTGATTTCTTAAAATATTTCCGTCAAGATTCAAAAACTAAAATAATAGCTAGCTATTTAGAAAGTTTCGGTTCAGGTGATGGTCATGATTTTTTTATAGAGCTTAATAAAACGACAAAAGTAAAGCCGGTAATTATTTGGAAAGGTGGTCATACTATTGATGGTATGAATGCGGCTTTTTCACATACAGGTGCGATAGCTTCGGATTTACGTCTATGGAAAGCAATGACAAAACAAACAGGAGCAACAATGGTTAAAGATAACGAGGAGTTTTGGAATACTATTAAAACTTTTGAACTTCTCTATCCAAATTATCTTCCAAAAAGAAGAAATGTAGGAATTGTGACCCCTGGAGGAGGTTCTTCTGTAAACATGACAGATTTATGTGCTTATCATCAATTAAATGTGCCAGAATTAACCCCTGAATCTCAAGAAAAATTAAGTAAAATATTACCAATTGAAAATGTAAACATCAAGAATCCTGTTGACCTTGGAGCATCTGGTTTTGTACTAAATATATTTATAGAATGCATAGAGATTGTTGTAAATGATGCTAATATCGATATAATTTTTATTCCTTTATGGCCACATCATCTTTATACGCATGTCTTCAAAAGAATGCTAAAAATTCAAAAAAAAATTACAAAACCTTATGTTTTCTGTCTACCTAGCATAGCAGATTCATTTGAGCTCGCACAAAGATTTAAGCAAGTTAAAAAAGAGTTACATAAAAATAGAATTCTCTATTTTCTTTCATTTAAGGAAGCTGCAAAAAGTCTTTCTTTATTATGTGATTATATTGATTTCTTAAAATCACGTAATATTGAACTAAAAAATCTAGTTTAGTTTAAAAAGATATTACAAGTTTCTCCACATGAAGGGAAAAAATGTCGAGAAGATTTGAAAATGGTAAATAAAACTATTTATAAAAAAAGTATATTTTTCTTTAAAAACTAATCTTCTCTCATAATCTCTCAATTAAATAATAAATCATTATACTTTTAACTTATTATTGTGTTCTTTAGCCCATTTTAAAAGAGACTTGCTTTTTTTGGGAAATGTTATAGACAAAACTTTTGCTGCAGTGTTTCTTATCAATGGATTCTCATTTGAAAGTAAACAACTTTCGAGAATGTGAAATACTTCTTCACTTTTTAAATCTAATACTTCAAATGCTAAGATACTATTTTTTATAACATCAATATCCTTGTTATTTTCAATGAGGAAATTCAGTAATTCTATTGCCTTACTTTTACTTAATTTCTTTCGAGTAAAAAGTTCATAAATTTCCGCAACATCTAAGTCCTTTCTTATGAATTCCAAGGCATCTTGATAAATGAGTTTTGATTTTGAATTTTTGTTAGTAATGGATTTTTGAATTAGATCAAAGGGGCAGTCATGATTTTCTGGTAATCTATGGTTTCTACAAAATATCATTCCGCAGAATTTGCATCTATAAGGTAAATTTCTAATTTTCTTATTGCAATAATAACAGTTCGACATTTCTATAAATTCAAAATTTTTTAAACTCTATTTTTTACCAAAATTCATTAAATTCACTAAAAATAGTTTTATTTCAACTTAATTAATATCTCTCTTTTTTTCTTTTTCATTAAATAGATTCTAAATTTAAAGATGCAAAATAGAGATTTAAACTTAATTTTAATTTGATTGTAATAAAAATCTGAGCATATTATAATTAAATTGTGAATATTTAGGATTGTACAGAAAAAACCAAATTTTTAATTCAATTTACAATTAGACTACACATAATTAATCATTATTTTTGTGAGAAAAATTAAGAATATGGAGAAAGTGAAATGGCTCGACCGAGTCCGTTAGAAGTTTACGCCCTATTAGATAAATCTAATTGCAAAGACTGTGGATATGATACATGTATGGCTTTTGCTACAGATATCCTCGAAAGAAAGGTTAAAGTTCAAAATTGTACTCATTTAATGCAAGATCCAAAGCAATCAAAAAATCGAGATAAATTAATAAAACTTATAACACCTCCTCAGAAACCTGTCACTATTGGGGTTGGTGAGCGGGCAATTACTATAGGAGGAGAAGAGGTATTAATGAGACACCAACTAACTTATTATAATCAATCAGCATTATTTATAGAAGTAGCGGATGATGATACAGATTTAGAAGATATTGTTAAATACCTTACAGATCTTAAAATAGAAAGGATAGGAGATATCCTTATACTCGATGGTATTGCTTTAAGAAATGTTTCTGGTGATAAAGAACAATTCAAATTGGCGGCGAAAAAAATTGCTGAAATTTCTAATCTACCAATTATGTTATGCTGTTTTGATGCAGATATACTAATAGATACTGCAAGAGAAATTAAGGATAAGAAACCATTACTCTATGCGGTAAAAAAGGATACTTGGGAACAGATTGGAAAATTTGCAGTTCAAAATAACTTGCCTATTGCCATAGTTTCAAGTAATTTAGATGAGTTAATATCTTTAAGTGCTACTTTGCAAAAACTGGGTATTAAAGAAATTGTTTTAGATTCGGGCACATTTTATGGTCCTGGTAAACTCTCAAAAACATATAATAATATCATGCAATTAAGAATAGCTGCTATTGATAAAGAGGATCCTAATGCTAACTGGCCTGTAATGGGTGTACCAGCCGCTTATTGGAGCCAAACAAAAGTAAAAGATGATAAAGAATTGTGGTTACATAAGTATCAAGAAGTTATTATGGGCGCTATAATGGAATCAATTGATACATCATTAATTGTACTCCATACTGGTCAAAAAAAAGAAGATATCTGGGCTCCCTTAGCCTTAATGACCTTGCGACAAAGTGTCTTTTCAGATCCAAGAGTCTATCCTGCTGTAGATCCTGGATTGTATAAAATTGGAGAACCCAATGATATGTCGCCTATCTTCATAACTAGTAACTATAGAATGACTAAAATTCCTGTAGAGCAAGATCTTCAAGGAGCAAATATCGATTGTTGGCTTTTGGTAGCTGATACAGAAGGAATTGGAATTGAAAGTTCTGTTGCTGGAGGACAGTTCAATGCTGGTGGTATAGCTGAAGCTGT
>JBHLNY010000193.1:0-6625 GCA_048941065.1 Promethearchaeota archaeon | reverse complement strand
CAAACAGATACAAACTTGACATGAGAATGTAAAACAGGATTAACAGGTATTACACCATAAGGATTAAGCAATAAATCTTCTCCTTCAACAGATTCAGCCAAAATATTTAATGTTGTATATGTATCATTAAAAGTAAGCCAAGTTCCTCTGTCTACTAGTGTATATCCTCTATTGTTGGCATCATTGTAAGTAATAAGTAAAGTATCTGCCATACCAGCACCTACATCTTTATAGTAATCTGTACCAGCGCTCGTAGGATCCCATGCAATTAAGGACCATAAAATTAATTCCTTGGAATGAGTTCCTGAATTATCTCCCCTTGAGTAAAATGTTGTATTATGTCCATCTGTCATTCCTAATTTTAATTTTGTCATTACTGTAGTTATATTATCTCCAGGATGTAAATTTGCTGGATTTGAAGTATGACCTACTATTATAAAATCATTATACATAACACAAGCACGATGAATTCCATAAGGGATTTGTCCTCCACTAGTATTCACAAACGCATCTTCTCTTGATCTTGAATGTACAAGAATAACATCAGCATCTCCACTTTCCCCATACGCTATAGCTTGCCCTGTTCCAACAGATAATACTCTAATTTTTATACCTGTTTGTTCAGTGAATTTTGGAAGTAAATAATCTAATAAACCTGAATCATATGTGGAGGTTGTTGTTGCTAGGGTTATTCTCTTAGGATTTTGAGCATTTAGTATATCAATTACAAAATAAGTTCCAACTGAACCACCCGCTATAATTACAAGTGCTAATATAATAGCCGTTTTATGTTCACTTAAGACTTCTTTAAACGGTTTTTTTATAGATGACATCTTTGTCCTATCAAATTTTTAATTAGATTTTCGATATGTATCGATATACATATCGAACATTAAGACTCTAAATTATTAATCCTTAATAAAGTCTTACTTACAAGAATGAAGATTTTGAAAGAAAAAAATAAAATAGAAAAAAATTCTCCTTAATTTAAAAATCTGATATTTAAGACATAGTAACAATTCCAGAATTCTCATCAAGGTTAATAATATTTTTTATTGCTAGCTGTTTTATGGTTCTCGTTGCCATAATTGGGGGTACATCTAAAATTTTCTTAAGATCATCAAGTTTACACGAGCCTTGTTGCATTATTGTTGCGATTATATCCACCTCAGGAATTTCTTCATCAGAATTTTCAATCAAAAATGCAGTAAAGAAATTATTTCTTTTAATTTCTTTTAGTTTTTTATCTAATTCCTCCATTTTTTCTTCAGAATAGCTAGCTTTTAATTCAGCTTCTCGATTTTCATTATCAATTTTCTTTTGGTCTAATCTCGTCTTTTCATTTTCTTTCATCGAAACTTTTTCATTTACAGAGTTTAATTTAGATATAAGGTTATCTAATTCAAATTGAGGTGTCTTTTTATCATTAACAGCTCTTTCAAGTGTTGTTTTTAATTCGGTTATCTTAGATATTAGATCCTCTTTTTTAGTTCGTGGAATTTCAATTTTTTTATCTAATTCATCAGCTTTAGTTCTTAATTCCGTCAATTCGAGATTTTGTTGATGAATAATTTCCTCAAGCTTTTCAATTTCGATTTGTTCCGCTTTTATATTTTTCCAAGTTTCACTTAGACTCTGAATAATATCTTTGTTATTACTTTCGAACAATTGATAAAAGGTATCAAAAGCAGTTTCAAATTGTTCAACTAATCCCAAAATTTCTTTAATATTTGAACTCATTAAAAATCAACCTCCTCCAATAGTTTTACTGTACCTGTTTCCTCATTATATTCAATTGGGCCATTCTCCTCTACCATCTTTCTTAGTATTTTTTTAGCTTGATCTTCTCTCATATCAATTGCTACTATAATATTTCTCAAATCTAAAGCACTACCTTGCTGCAAAGCTCTAATAAATTGATATTGTAGAGAATTAAAATAATTTCTACTTATTAACCTTTTCATAGCATTAACTCTATTTTCATAGGATTGCACAAAATTTTGTTTTTTAAAGAAGGTATTTTCAAGCTCAATTTCAATTGCTTTTAATCTCTCATCAAATTTGTTGAGTTCCTTTGTTAAAATATCAATATTGTTTTCCAATTCCTTTAATCGGCGATTACGATTTTCTAATTCCTCATTTTTAATTCTAATTTCTTCTTTAGTTTTGTTTAACTCATTTTGAGCAGTTTGAATTCGGTCTAATAACTCTTGACGCTCTTTTGTTAGTTCATCTACATTTTCTTCTAATCTTAACATATCCTGTTGTGTCTGGGAAATCTTTGCTTTTAAAGTGTTAATCTCATCGTTGTTTGACTCAATTTTTTGCTGGTTTTCTGTTTTGACTTGTTCTAATTGTTCAATTTTTTCTAATAGTTTATTTAATTGATCTTTCAATTTAGGACCAGAATCTATATTAATTCTATTCAACTCATCAATAACATTAACAATTTTTTTAATCTGATTTTTTGAATCAAATAGATGACTCATAGTAAAACCTCCTCTTAAATTATTAAAAGGGTAAAAAAGATTATATAAATATTATAGGCTACTCATTTTTAAACTTGTATTTTTACATTTTTAACCAGTACTATAACTCTTTCTTAATTTCTTCAATAAAAGTAGCCTTTTTAATTGGGCTTAATCTAATTGATCTTCTTTTCATGACAGTATTTAAATTATCAATTAGCTTCTCTGTGAAGTAATTAAAATCAAAATTAAAAGAAGTAAGAGAATAATATTTTGCTAAAAAAATGTTAATTAACTCAATCTTATGTTTAGGGTCTGTCATTTCAAAAATACCAGGATTAGTATCTAATAATGCTGTACAAATCCAAGCTAAATCGTCAATATGATTCCCTTTATAAGAATCTTCAAAATCAAATCCGTATAACTTTTCTGTAGTAAAATCAATAATGAAATCCTTTAATCTCGTGTCACCCTTATTTAAAACTATAATCTTTGAAGGATTTTTTTCATCAATAATATTGTTTTTATGTAATTGAGCAATCCAATTCGCTAGCTTTTCAACACTATTAACAATTTTCTTTTTAATCTCTGAATCTAAATCATCTAATCTAGTAATTTTAAGTAGTGTATTATTAATATAATCACATAGATTAGTACCATTTAATTTCTCAAGTAATAGATATGATTTTTTGAATATAAAGAGCTTTGGAATAGCTATATCTTGGTTTTCTAACTTTTTATAAGTTTTAATTTCATTTTCCACATTTTTTGTTTGGAATTTTTTTAAAATCAATTCTTTTGGAAAATTTCTTGGTTTTCTAATAAATGTTAGTTCATAAACAAAATTTTTTTTGCTTGGCAACTGTTTCAATGAAAACTTATCTAAGTCTCCAGAAAAACCTGAGATCTCATCTTTAAAATTTTTTGCGAATTTTTTTTTGATTTTTTCAATATCCATTTTCTATAAGTAAACGTTTTTAATTTATCCTCAAAAACCTAAATATTTCTAAATTATTTATATTAATTTTTTAAGATAAACTCTTTTAAAATTTAGATTTATAAAGAAAATAAAGGATCTAAATAATTAAGCTCATTAAATGCTTTTTCTCTTTTACGACAACTACTACATATTCCACAAGGTTTCTCACCATCATAATAACAACTCCAAGTCCATTCAAATGGTACATTTAATTTCTTAGCTAATTTTAATACTTCGCTTTTATTCATTTTTACCAGAGGATGTAAAAATTTTATAATGGATTTATCTTGTTGATGCTTTCCTCTATTTATAAGCGTCTCAAGGGAATTAAAAAAGTCTATACTAGCATCAGGAAATTTTCTAGCATCCTCAAATAAATGTCCTCCTATAATGTAATTACAACCATACACTTCGGCATAATAGGCTGCATTTGAATAAAAAACTAAATTTCGAGCAGGAATGAATCCCTCAGGAGCATTGATTACACTTGGTATAGGAAATCCGTCAATACGTAATTCAATCGCTTCTTTTAAATATTTGATTGGAATCTCAATTATTTCTATTCCAAGTATCTCTGCTTGCTTTAGAGCTGCTTTCCTCTCATTATCAGGACGATAACTATAATTAAAAGTTATAGCGATTAGATTATACCCTTCATGATGAGCCCAATAAAGAGCTGTGGCAGAATCGATTCCTCCAGATAATAGAATTATTGCTTTTTTATTTTTTTTTTCATCTTTAGGTGTCATTTTTTCAGTTATAGCTGCCCTAATAGCTTTATTAATATCTGAAAGCTTAAATCCTAGTGCTTCTGCGGTTGAATTTCCATCTGAAATAATATCACTTTGCATAACATCGATCATTTCTTGGCATATTTCAAGTTCTTCTGCTGCTTTATCATATGGTATATTTGTCATTCTTGGTAGAGGAACGTTATAACCAAGTTCTAACATATTCTTATGTACCAATTCTATTAATCTAACCATATTAATGATTTCAGGCCCAACAAGATCATAAATTTGGTTATCATTTCCAATTCCCTTTGCAGCAGCTAAAAATGCTTTAGCAGCATCCTCTACAAAAATAGGTTGCATAGGAACATTACCATCCCCGACAATCAATGCAACTCCATCAACAATCTGCTCTATTATTTCTGGAATTAACTCATCATTAGGTCCTAGAATATAAGAAGGACGAAATAATATATAAGGGACTTCTCCTTCTCTAATAATTTGTTCAGCAATCATTTTAGAACGAAAATATTCATTATTCGCCCAAGCCACCTTCCCATATTTATCAACACCTAAACCTGAAGGGTAAATAATTCTGGAAACATTAGCCTTTTTAGCTGCTTCAACAATAGCACGAGCCCCCTCAATATTTACTTTCTCAAAAAGTTCTTTAGAACCACATACTACATTGGCGAGATGTATAACAGCTTGACAATCTTTAAATGCATTTTTTAAACCATTTATATCGAAATTTTTTACAATAAAAGGCTTTGCGTTGAGCTTTTTGATCTCAACAACTACTTCCTCTCTTCTAACAATACCAATCACTTCCCAACCTTCTCGTATAGCAGCTCTTATTATATGTTGCCCTAAAAAACCATTAGCTCCTGTAATTGCTACTCGCTTATATTCAGTCATATAAATATCCTAAAATTTATTATAATTTGAAAAGCTCAAAAATATTTTTATTTACCTTTTATAAATTATTGAAATGGATAAATCATATAAAAGTCCTATTCTATACTATTTTTTTATTATTTTTAAACATAAACTATAAAAACTCGAAATAGCTACCCTTATACAAAAAAATTTGAAGTTATTTTGAAAAAAATGTGGTTAACATAAAAATGGGATTTAAAGTAATTTCTAACTCATCAAAAGCAAAATTTAGTGCATGTCATTTTCTAAAAGAGCCATTGCAATGCTCAAGACTCCATGGACATAATTATTATATTTCTGTTGAAATAACGGATAAATTAGACAATAATTATTTCGTAGTCGACTTTATTGAACTTCAAAAAAAGTTAGTTTCAATAGTGGAACCATTAGACCATTATATCTTAATTCCAATAGAATCAGATGAATTAGAGATTGTAGAAGAAAAAGAATCAGTTGAAGTTATTGTTTCCAATAAGAGATATGTCTTTCCCCGTTCTGATGTATGCTTTCTTCCTTTAAAGGCAACCACAAGCGAACTTCTTGCTAAATATATCCATGATAAACTAAAAGAGATTTACAATAATAAGAAACTAATTGTGAAAGTTGAGGAAAGTAAAGGTTCAATAGCAATTTATGAAGAATAGGTTTATTTAAAAATCTCTGAACATGTTCAGCTAAATGAATAAATATTTTAAAGATTATTTAAATAGTAAGGAAAAGCGTCGAGTCTAAAGTTCTTAACATGGTTGAAAAAAAGTATAAATTAGGTATATTTTATGGTACAGCTCCAGATACAGAAAATTTAACAAAAAAGTTTGTAGGTCACCTTATAAATAACGAAGAATTTTGTAAGGCGTGTGAAGTATTAGAACAAAACGTAAAGTGTGATAAATGTAGAGAGCATGTGAAGAGTTATGCAAATTTAATCTACTTTTATGAAAAAATTGGAGAAAATGTACCTGATTTTATAGAAGAACCTGAAAAATTTTTACCCCAAAATTTACCTCAAGTTGATTTTTTATTGGTTATTGGTATTCATCAAGATCTGCTTTCTGGCCTTCCCGAGTATTTAAAAAATAAAGACATAAAGGCGGTAATTATTCCTATCGAAGATCCTAAGTGGGTCCCCCCTGGACTTCAAGTACAGGTTTTAGAAGAATTTGAAAAATGTAGAATACAAGCTGCTTTTCCTAAACCATTCTGTTCTCTAAGTAAAGAATTAGATGAATATAATAAAATTGGTTATCATATCTCTAAAAATCATAATTATATTGATGATTTTGTCGATTACTTCAAAATTGGAAAACCAGTTGTATCATTTTTATTAAGTAAAGATGGTGAATATATTGAAGATACGTGTGTACTTCAATCAGCTCCCTGTGGTTCAACATACTTTATTGTCCAACAGCTTAAATCTAAATACTTTAAGAATGGTAAAAGTGGAGAATTATCATTAAACGAAAGAATTAGTAAAGCACACCATTCTTATCCATGTAATGCTTCAATGG
>JBHLNY010000192.1:0-6656 GCA_048941065.1 Promethearchaeota archaeon | reverse complement strand
AAGAAGAAATTGCTAAGAGGCTTGAAAGTGGATATTCAAATGTTATTTTGTATTTACTTAAAGAGGGATATATGGATGTTTTTGATAAAAATGAGATTATGGCATCGAATTACTTTAACATTTTAAATTCAATTACCATTCAAGAAAACGATAGTGAAAAGAAAATAGAAATCAAATTTCAGATACTTATAAGTTTACTTTTTTTTATAAAAAAGAGATATTATTCAAGGTTGGGTTATCATTTTTACACTAAACGATCTAGTGAACTTGCCGCTGAACGAACGATATTTTTAATTCCTAAAGAAATTAAAGCTAAAATTAATGAATTTTTAATATATTCTTTTAAAAATGAAGGATTTATAACCCTCTTTAGTGATTTATTAAGAATACTAAAAGGATCTAGTATCCTTCAAGATATTTTTCCAGCTTTAATCGATTTAATTCCGAACCTAAAAAAAAGAGGTTTTATTAAAAACAGTTTCCGGACATTAACAGAGAATCTTGTTATGAAAAACTTTTTCATAATAGAAAAATTTGATTATGTTCTAAAACTTTATAAAAGTTATCCTAAGGATCATGTAGAACTTTTTCCAATTATAATTAATAAATTAAATAGAGATTTGATCCGAGAAAACCATGCCCAAATAGAAGATTTATTTCTTAACACATTAAGATCTATTGAGAATCAATATAATTCTTCACAATTTAATCATCATTTTTTTAACTTAATTGATGCTGGAAGAATTTTTGTTGAAACCAATATCTCAGTAATATTTCTTATTTTCAAGAATTTATTCAATAAAATGGATAAAAATTCTCATAAACGGAATTTCCTTTCAAATTTATTTAAAAAGCTTAAATATAAAGATGTTTGGGAGAAAATTTTTATAGATATCATAGATCTTATTAAAAATGTAGAAGATAATTATCTAAAATTTTACTTATTTTACGATTCTTTAGAAATTTACAAACAACATGAACAGATTAAAGAATTAGTACCCTATATTTTAAAAATAATAAGAACCATGGAGTCTGTTTCAGATAAGGTTAATAATTTCTCAAAATTAATCAAATCCGTTGAGGAGGGGCAAATTTTAGATGAAAATTACGATCTCATAGCAAATATCTATCAAGAGCTATTAACCAATATTAAATCATCAGCAGATCATCAAAATAGGATTAATAATTTGTGTAGATTGATTCAAACAAGTAAAAATATTGCGCTCATTAACAACAATAAGGCTCTCATTGAGAAATTATTTTCTTCTTCATTTCATAATCTATTTAATTCAAATGAACTAAAAATATGGACTAAATTCGAAGTATCTATGACGGTAATAACTGTTGTTAAACAAAATGATTTAATGAGTAAAGAATTTATTGATAAATTATTTCTATTTATATTGAATTACCTAGGGAGGAAAAAGCAAGATAGAATAACTTTAAGCTATAATTTTGAAAAATTTGTAGATATGTTATACGTCGCAGATTTTTCATCACAAGTTGAGCTTCATTTTAAAGAGATCTTAAGAATTGCGGAATTTCTCATAGTTACTGATTACTTTTCTTTTAGTAGATTTTTCAATTTCATTGAGCACACAGCTTTAAAAGAGAAGAAATTTGCTGAAATCTTACAAATATTTAACAAAATTCCTAGCAATTATGAAAAAATGGAGGCTTTATCGTTAATTATTGAAAATTCTAGAAATATTCGATTAATTACTCATCATCATCACCTTATAAATAAATCTCTTTCTGATTTATTAAAATACGCCAAAAAAAAGGGAACTCTCAATGCAAAACTGGTTATGCTCAAAGTTATTAATGATAAGGAGAAAAGAAGGCAATTATTATTAGAAGATATTTTAAAAAATGATTATGTTCGTAGCGAATGGGTGTTAGATGATGAATTTTATGATGATGATGCCTATCCTAGGTTCATAGATAAACAAATAAGAATTTTATCATCTTTTCTTGAAAGTATTAAAGGAACGGACCTTCTGAGAAACCATTTTGATGATCTTTTAAATTTCATCAACCAATCATATGATTTCGGTTACAAAATTAAGGCAGTTAAAAAATTATATGATGCTGTTAAAAGTTCAGAATTATTTGAAGTGAAGTATTATAATGGCATTTTAAGATCTCTCCATAAAATTATCGATAATATTAAAGGGATTCAGAAGAAAATTATAGATTGGATGAATTGTGGTATACAAGTTCACTATTCTTCTTATAGATTAAACTTATTTTCTGAGTTGTTTAAACAGTTTAAAGAAACCGAGTTCATGAAAGAAATATTTTATGATCTCTTGAAATCTACTGAAGCACTAGGTGACAAAATAGTAGAGGGATTCTATGATATATTTAAAACTATGAAAGGTACAAAGCTCTTGGAAGAACATCTGGATGTAATCCTCAATTGTATCAAAAGAGTAAAAAGAGTGTATGATAAAAGACAAATACTCTTATATTTTCTTAAATATATTGAAGATCAAAAAATCCTAAAAGAAAAACTTGAAAAAGTAATAAATTTAACTCAAGAACTAGATAACTATTGGTATAAATTGGAACTCCTTTCAAAGATAATTAATTCAATAAACGAGTTCAAGGATAATAATGAAGTTAGCAAGTTAATGGAATATAATTATTACATAACTGAAAATTTTATTCAAGATTCTTTAAACTATCTTCATCAAATCGATAATGTTTGGTTTGTTTTTGATGATCCGTCAATGAAGGATGGACCTGATAGTTTTGATCCTATAATTAACAGAGTAAAAAATCGTATAGATAAATTCTTTAATTTCATCTATACAGTTAAAGAGACTAAATTCATGAAGAAAAATTATGAACTAATAAAAGAAATTTTCTTAGGTTTGGTGAACTCTCTCGAAAAGGAAAAATACTGGGAAAAATTAGGAAAAGATATATATTGGGAAATGTTAAAAGAAGATTTCGAGTTAATTAAGATAGTTTTTGAAAGTTATTTTAATGAGCCCGAAGCCCAGAAAACTCTTTTTGTTGTTTTAGATTTATTTAAACAACATTTTAATGAAGGTAATATCTCCAAACAATTAAGTAATAGAATTTTAACCATTATATCCGAGTTTTATATTGATAATTTTAATTGGAAAGAAATGGAGAATTTCCTGAATTCCTCCTCTTATTCGAATAAAGATAAAATTGTATTCCCTCCTAATAATGGGTCCTTGATTAAATATCTAACCTTTTTATTATTAATCCATATCTATACATATGTCTTCGTTGACTTTGAAGTAGAGAATATATTTGAGAAAGAAATTAAAAAAATTCTAATTTATGCATCTCAAAATAGATCAGATGAAGCAAGAATCCTCTCTCTTTTTAAAAATCTCGACTTATCATTAGACAAGCTTAATACAAAGGATTTTTTTTATCTAATTTTAAACCGAAAGTCTTCAATACAACAACCGGACATTAATCACAATCAAACTTCTTTACTTACTGATTTCTTTATTGGATACTTCATTACGAAAAAACGACCAGTCCTCTCGAAATCAAAGGCCAAAGAAATGTTAGCAGATTTAAAGAAGTAAAAGAAAAAAAATAATTACTATTTATGAGTTTAATCATCTATCATCACCACAATTAATAGCGAATTTATCTAAAGTAAAAACCCAAATTGTATTAGATAGAATAAAAGAAGACCCATCGATTATTATTCCAGAATAACTTTTTATTTTAATGAACTTATTGATTCCTTTATAACTAAGGATTCAGTTTACAATCTAAAGCATTTTTCTATAAAAATGTCAATTCCCCAAACGGATAATACTTTTATAGATCAATAGCATAGTATTTTATTATCAATTTAGGTGGGAAAATTGTCTGTTGATAATGAGAAAAAAAAGTCATTAATAGTAATTGGAGGAGGGATTACGGGTTTAAGTACTGGTTTAACATGGGCCATGTATCATGATGTGAAAAAAGATCCTGTTTTAATCATAGAAAAAGAGCCTATAACGGGTGGTTATGTTAAATCTTACGAACGTCAAGGGTATCTTTTCGATACCTGTCAAATGATCCCTAATATCTCGGAGTTATTAGACTTCTTTAAAATTGATATCGATCTCAGGGAATATAAGGGAGCCTATATGAGGATTTTTTTAGTAGATACAAAAACTAATGAAGTAAAGACGATTGAATTACCATCAGGATTTGAAAATTTTAAGCAAGATTTAATGGAGAAATACCCAAATAATGCATCTGAAATAGAACATCTTTTAGATTACTCAAGAGCATTATATTTGGAATTATTTGAGTTAAAAGTAGAGCCAAAAATTACAGAAATTCTTAAAATGCTGTTTACATGTCCAAAAATTGTGAAAAATGCTTCAAAGACATTTAATGAATATTTTTCTAAGTTTAAGATTACAGAACCCGATGTGATCGAGATATTTACCATTTTTGCCGAATTTAGTGGATTGCCTGCTGATAGAGTTTCTGCGGCTGTCCCTATTTCTGCCATGAATTCACTATTAGATGGAGCTTTTCGACCTAAAGGTGGTTTTATCGAATTTCCAAAGAAATTCGAAGAAAAATATCTCGAATTGGGGGGAGAATTAATGCTCAATACAAAGGTTGAAAAAATTCTCGTGGAAAATGGTGAAGTGAAAGGAGTAAATCTTGATAACGGGAAAGAAATATACTCTGATTTGGTAGTAACCACGGTTGATCCAAATGTTGCGATGAAAGAGATGGTTGGATTGGATATCATTCGCAGCTTAGATAAAAAGTATGCAGAAAAGGTTGAATCAATTAAAATGTCTACTTCTTCTATGAATGTGAGTATTGGACTTGATGACCAGATAGATTTAGCTGCATTAGGATTAGATTGTGGATATAGTGTAATAACAACAGGAGGAAATATCTATGATAGATTATTTGATGACATGGAAAAAGGGATTATCGGATATACAGATGAAGCCTTTCGGCTTGGTGTAATTTGTCCTTCCTTAACAACTGGAGGAAAACCTAACATTGCTTTAAGAATCGTACCAATGGGAATTGATGACTGGCCGGAATTAAGAGAAAAAGATCCACAGAAATACAAGGAAAAAAAGCAAAAATGGGCAGATTTCTTCATTGAAAAAACAGAAAAATACCTTATCCCAGATTTAAGGAAACATATTAAGGTAGTGGACATCTCTAGCCCTGCAACTTATGCTCGTTTTTCAGGTTCGCCCTCAGGAGCAATATACGATATGGCACCATATCCTAATAATTTTGGTAGAACTCGTTTAAAGATGAGAACACCCGTTAAAGGATTATTCCAACCAAAATTCATCCATAGTGTATTTGCAACATTACTTGCGGGGATGCAGGTAAATGATATGTTCATGAATAGAGCAATAATGGATGGGAATGCTCGGTATAAGGCTAAAGGTTAATTAAATTTCTCCTTTTTTTTTCTTATAATAAATTTTTCCAGAATAATAGAGTAATTTTCCCTCAGATTGATATTTGAATTACTTTTCTAGATTATTTTCATTATAATTTTCTGAGTTTCTTAATTTTTTCTTTATTGACTTTTTTTATTTCTTTTTTCAATTGTATAATAATGGCATTTACCCTAGCCCTTTTTGTCTTTAACATAGAAATATTAGAGTGTTCAATCTTTTTCACTTCATGGGCAAGATCAATGTCAATTTGATTCAGTTCCTTATGCTCCATTGCTAATTTAGACTCTAAATCTTTCAGCTTTTTATTATATTCAGCCTGAATTTTCTTAATTAAGTTTGATTTTGAGGAATTAACCAATTTAAAGCCTAAATTGTAGTTTTATTATGTTTAACAAAAATATATTAAAGATAATAATGAAATCGAAAATTTATAGTATACTGCACCTAAATTTTTTTATGTTTTTCTCCCTTCTTTTACGTGAATAATCTTAGATTTAAAAAAAAATATTTAATATTGAATTAATCATCTATCATTCTCTTGTGTCCTTTAGGGCATTCTCCATAAGTACAATCATAAAACCCCTCATCCCATTCTTCTTCTAATTTGTAATGGTTCCAACAATAGATTTTATCACACTTTGGACAGTATGCATCTAAGCCTTCATATGAATGATGATTCCTCATAAATTCATGAACTCCCGCAATATCATCGTTTTCCAAAATCTCAAATAGTTCAGCCGCTAATCCTCTATTAAGCGAGGTACCACAAATAATCCCTCTATAAAGGAGTTTTTCTTCTTTATCAAATTGTCCAACACCTATTTTATAATCGACAGCTATTTCACCACAAATAGAACATGGAAGTTGATATTCATGATTAGATTTTTTTATTACTCTTGGAATAGGCCTTATCATTCTTATCTCTGGTTCCATTAACTTATATTCGCGTTGAAAAGCATTCCAGCATTTTTCAAATATTACTTTTGCTTTCGTTATCAATTTTGTTAGGTTTTTTTCTTCTTCAAATATTTTTAATTCACTAATAGACTTGGTTAGTAAACTTTTAGCACGATATAATAATCCCTTAGAATCAACCAAATGGTTCTTCATCCCTCTCACAGTAAAATGGAGCATTTCCCAAGCTTTTACTGTGCTGAAATAGAATTCTTTCGCATCTGAAATCCATATACTCCTCGTTCCATTGTCGATATC
>JBHLNY010000191.1:0-6694 GCA_048941065.1 Promethearchaeota archaeon | reverse complement strand
TTGTTCTTGATACCAACAATAGTTCCGATTCTGATATTTTTTGCTTTTCTTATTGGTTCCTCTGCGGGTTGGAGGAATTCATCCTATTCTGCGGTAATAGGTCAAATTTCTACATTATATCCTGAAGTAGATAGCACCTATTATGCAACATGCAATTCATTTAATAATATTGGTACTGTAATAGGATTGCAATTAACAGGGTTTTTATTTGGTGCTTTAGAGGGATTAGATACATATACAATTTATGCTATAATTTTTATCTTCATGGTAATTATTTCAAATATTGGAATTATTCCCTTTCTAACAATTGATTCTAAAGAATATGAATTAAGAAATAAAGAAAGGAGTTAATCTTAATCTCCCAAACTAATTTTTTTCAACTTTCTAATTTTTTCTGAATTAAAAATAAAAATTATTAAGTCTATTATTAAATTTATTATAGAAGAAAATTTTGATCTCCATAATTTAAAGAAACACAAAATATAGGTGAAATAAAATCAGATATATCGAATATCAAATTGTAATTGGAGATGCTCCACCGGGACTAATTTCTAAGGATCTTAAAGAATTAGGTCATTCTATTTATTATCAAATCCCTTCACAAAAGATAAAAAAAGATTCCTTATTCCAAGAAGGTTTAATACATTATCTTACTAAAGAGAATTATGTTTGGAATTTTTCCTTAATCTATCAGAAGAAAAACTTTGATATCATCAAATGGAAAACCTCTTTTGCATGGAAAGAAGAAGAGACAACAGAATTGTTGATGGAAAAAGGCTTATTTATTGGAGCTATAGGGGGCATTTTTTTCATTAAAATTGATGAGGATATTGGAGATAATTTTATTCACCTCGCTGATATGATGGATGCATTTATTGAAAAAACCAGTTCAGAAGCTCCTTTTTTAGTTTATGGACTTATTGAAGATCAGAAAAAAATAACTGAATTGAAAACTAATGAAGAAATGTTAAAAAATTTGGCAGATGTAAAAAAATGGGTTGCTCAACATAGGGGAGAATTTAAACTTGAAAATCTAAAAGAAATGAAAATGAACTTACCATATCTTGTTAGAGAATTTACTCATTTTCTTCTTACTAAAATTGAATCTAAGACTCATTACATAGATCTCCAATTAGGAGAAGTGCATTTTCTAGATTACCATGATATAAGCACACTAAAAGAAATCGAGGCTACTTTAGCAGAAGAAGCAAAAGCTGGAGAAAATATTGATTATTTATTATCTGAACTTTTCTTTAAATATTTAAAAATGCCAGAATTTCAAGAGGAAGCTATTACTAAAGCTATTGAAGTTTCAAAAGTATCCAAACCAGTCCCATCGAAAATAAAAGTTATTCTAGAAGAAATTAAAAAAGGATTAAGAAGACAATGTCCAAAATGTTTTAATAATGATCGTAATAAAATACGTGAAGTAATAGATAGGGAAAATATTATTATGGAAAATCCCAATATATATGGTTTCAAGTATGTTTGTGGACTTTGTGGAACAGAATGGAGAACTAAAAAAGATTGGTAGATTGAAGAAAAGTAAAGGATGAATTAGAAAAATTATTATTATTCTTTAAACAAATAATTTTTACTTTTGTCCTATCATCTTATTTTAATAAAAAAGTGATATAAAAATGAAAATAGAATATGCTGAACGAGTAAACAGGTTGCCAAAATATATTTTTGTAGCAATTGAAGAACTAAAGGTTAAGAAAAAAAAAGAAGGCGTAGATTTAATTTCCTTAGGAATAGGTGATCCTGATCTGACGACTCCAGAATTGATTATAAATGAAATGATAAAAGAAGTTAAAATTCCTGAAAATCAGAATTATCCTTCGAGTATGGGGGAAGAATTTTTCAGAGAGGGAATTGCTAGATGGTATAAAGTAAGATTTGGTTTGGATTTTAATGCTGATAAAGAGATCTCTAATGTGTTAGGAGGAAAAGAAGGAGTTGCTAACATAGCAAGAGCATTTGTCAATCCAAATGATATAGTTTTATGTCCAAATCCTGGATATCCCGTTTATGAAAATGGAGCAACAAAATTATGTGATGCTGAGCCATATTTAATGCCATTAACTAAAGAGAAGAACTTTCTTCCAAATTTCGAATCTATAGAAACTTCAATTCTGAAGAAGGCAAAAATGATGTATTTAAATTATCCTAATAATCCTACTGGAGCAATCGCACCGATAGAATTTCTGAAAGAAGCCGTTGATTATGCCGAAGATTTCAACTTTATTATTATATATGATAATCCCTATTCGGAATTCACTTTTGGTAATTATATTGCTCCAACTCTTTTGCAAATAAGTCAAGATCATATTGAAATCAATAGTGCCTCAAAAATATTTAATATGACAGGATTTAGATGTGGTTGGGCAGTAGGAAATTCTAAGATTATTGAGGGGTTAAGAAAAGTAAAGTCTCAAATTGACTCAGGATGTCCTATTTTCATACAAAAAGCGGTAATTAAAGGATTAAGCGAATATGTATCAGAAAAGAAACCAGAAATCGTAGATCAAAACATGAAGGCTTATGAGAGAAGACGGGATGTACTAGTTGATGGATTAAATAAAATTGGTTGGGAAACAGATAAACCAAGAGCTACATTTTATGTATGGACTCAAATTCCGGAGGGGGAGACTAATAGTATGGAGTTTGTTAAAAAATTGATTGAAGTAGGGGTAGTTATAACTCCAGGAACAGGTTTTGGTCAATATGGAGAAGGATTTGTTCGATTTGCTTTAACCCAACCCATAGAGAGAATTAAAGAGGCCTTAGAAAGGATAGTTAAAGTTCTATAATAATAATTAAAAAATTGATGTTTTTTCAAAAAAAAAAAGAGAAATTTATTTATTTAGAAGATTTTTGATATTTTTTCCAAAGATATGCTAGTCTCCTCTCATCTTCAGCTTCTATTTCTCCAGGTTGATTTTCTAAGCTATCCAATGTCATCATAACTGGAGTATTATAAGAATCCCAGTCTTTATAGTAATCAAGTATCATATATGGATCTATTTTACTTGGCTTTTTTTCCAACCAATTTTCACCTCCTTTTCTAATTTAGCTTTCACTAGGAGAATGAAATCAAGTCTTAACCTTTATCAAATATAGTTTATATAGTTATTATATGAAAAGAGAATAAACCAATAAAAAATATAAGAGAAAGGTTAAGAGTATTGATTTATTCTCTCTCATAATACTAACTTTAATGGGATAATAAAGGCTCTCTTATAGCCTGTCCATTTACAAGTAGTATTATGATGTGAAAAACTCATTATTTAAAAAAAGTTTGAATATCCTTATAAATTTTCCCATTTCTTGCCCATTTGTCGAATTATTAAGACAAATGAATTGACAGATAAGTATAAAAGATGTTTAATTGCATTCTTTAAAACCCTTCTCTATTTAGAGAGTTAGAAAAAAATATCAACAAAAATTACATTAATTGATGATAATCAAATAACATTTTTGTAAGATAGCTAATATTCTGATTTTTATTCATCAATATTTGCTAGTAATCCGTAAACTTTTACCACTAAAATGTAAGTTTTACTAGTAGAACTTTTATGATATCTTTTTTAATTAATATATCCTATATACTCAAGATAAAGAATCAATTTATTTTGAGATATGAAATCTAACGAGTCCAAAGAATCTGAAGAAAAAATTCGTAAGGTAACAGATATCCTCACAAAATTATTTAGGTTCTGCTTTTTCTTAATTATTGCACCTTTTGCTATTGCTTTTGCTGGGTTTTGGATCTTAGTACAATTTCCTTGGGCTTCAATTATAGCGATTGCTATTTCTGTTTTAATTTTTATGTTTGCTTTCCTCTTTTTTTATAAAAGTTTTGATAAATATAGGAATAACCCTTTCTTTTATAATAAGTCCAATAACCCAATTGCTAGAATACATATTGTTTTTTTAATATCTATCTTATCTTATGGTGTTACACCAATTTTTATGGCTATTACTCCCGAAGGGTATTCGTTTATGTTTCTCCCGTTAATATCTTTCGCTCTTTTATATAATATCGTATATTATTACTACTACTTTCAACCTATTGATTTTTTCAATATTGAAGAAGGAGAATTCAAACATGCTGTCAATTTTAAGTTGAGGATAAAACAACCCTATAATTTTATCATTGTTAGTAATTATTTCATACAAATATTATTTCTATCTTTTCTAGTTTCTTCAGATCTTTCATGGTTATTCGGACTTATCAATAATATAATATTTTATGTGATTACTTTCTCATTTATAAAGAAAAATCAGAGTGAAATCAAAAAATCTATTGAAGAGAACAAGCCATTTTTAAAAAATCTAACAGATTTTAAGCGTAAATTTGTAATATCTCTGGCTAGTTTTATATTTATTCTTTTGATTCAAATGCCTATCGTATCGTTATTATTTTTAATTCTGAGAGATCAATATTCAGTTAATATTTTTATAGATGATACGTTTCTAAGTTTATTATTCGTTTTACTCTTTCTTAAAACCTTAATTTACATATCCTTATATTATAAAAATTTAATCGATTTATATGAAAAACCGGAATTATCAACAAATTCTAAAGAAGTAACTAAAATTGAAAGAATAAACTATCAAAAATTAAATTCTTTATTATCAGGAATTTTAATTTTATTTATAACATTATACACTTTTCTTATAGATTTACCATACATCACTCTATTAATTCTTCCATTCTTTTTCGTTTTTTCTCACTATGAGCATAAATCAAATTATTGTTTTAAAAAATATCATAAATATATTATTTTAATAAATGGAATTGCATTATTAGCTTCTATCTCTTTTGGAATCTTACCTTCTATATCCGATCTTATTAATTTCAATATTCAAATGATGGTTTTTTCCATTTCCTTATATTTTATGTTAGAACTATTTACAAGGGCTAAATATTTTGAAAAAGGGAATACATTAATAACTCAAAACATTCTTGCTGCAATAACATTCTTCTTAATCATTCTCAATTACATTTCTATTACTACAGATCCTTATTTGAAATTTATTTCTAATATTTTAACAATTCTGATTATTTTTTTTGTTGTTATTTTGTTATCATTTTATCGATTATATGCGATTTTCTTTCGTGAAAAATACTCGAAAGCTTTCAAAATATGCGTACTAATCAACCTATTTTTAATAGAGTTATTTATCTTTATTCTTATCAATTTTAATTTATACTTTGCTGTAAGTTTCAGTGTTTTTATTAGGATTTTAGTCATTTCTACTGTTTTATTTCCCTTAATATTTATGATATTTGTATCGTTGAATTATTTGGGTGGTATAATTAAGTTACCAACGTTTACAGCATCAATCTATTATTCCATTTGGTTTTTAAGCGTAAATATCTTTATTTCTTTAATTTTTACATTTTTTCCGAATTATATTATGATGATTTTTGACTTCCTACTTTTGTTAATTCTTATTAGTTTCAATTTAAAATATGGACTAAAAATAGGAAAAGTAAAAGAAGAAACCTCTAAATGGGCAATGAATGTTTTATCTTATCCACAATTTTTATTACTTTTAGCTTTACTTTTTTCTATATTCATTAGCATCTTTAATTTTCTCCCTTCAGTGGAAAATATAATTCTTTCCTCATATCTTACTTTAATTATTACGTGTGCTTTAATAAATTATCTTTCTACAATAAAATTATTATTTACAAAATATATTTGTACTTATTTTAATTTAGCAACCCTATACCTCAGTGTAATCTATTTATTTTACTATCTTAGATTGTTATCTCTGAATTTAGGAACTTTCTATCTTTTTACCTTTCCCTTAATAATTCCATGCTTATTTCTATATTTTCCAATAATGTACTCACTAAAGAAAAATATTGCGTTAAAATTAACTAGGACAATATTGGTGTGTAATGGCATAACGTTATCTATACTTCTAACTCTTATTCCAACGTTCATTTATTTGGAATTAATTACCCTAGGGTTAGCTGTTAATCTTTTCACTGTTATGAGCGTTATCAATTTTACTCTTTATATTCTCTTTGCAATTCTAATTATCATAAACATTAGAGTAAGAGAAAATTTTAAGAGATTCATTTTAAAATTTGCAGTTTTGATTGCTTTTATTTTCACTGGAACTACTGTCTTTTTTTATTTCTTTATAATTTTTTCTGAAACTCTATTTAGATTTTTCTTACCATTTATTTTTGCATCCTGTTACTTTTTCGTCCCAAGTACTTACTCATATAGAAAAAGACTCATAAATGCATCTATAGGGCAGAAACTATTAATTGTTAATACGTTTCTATTGACGGTTCTTCTAACTCTTATTCCAACATTCACTTATTTAGAATTAATTACCCTAGGGTTAGCTATTAATTTTTTCACTATTATAAATGTTATTAATTTTACTCTTTATATCCTCTTTGCAATTCTAATTATGATAAACTTTAGAATACGAGAAAATCTTAAGAGATTTATTTTAAAATTTACCGTTTTGATTGCTTTTATTTTAACTGGAACTACTGTATTTTTTTATTTCTTTATAATCTTTTCTGAAACGTTATTTAGGTTTTTCTTACCATTTATTTTTGCATCCTGTTACTTTTTCATCCCAAGTACTTACTCATATAGAAAAAGACTCATAAATGAATCTATTGTAAAGAAAATCTTAAGTTTTAACACTTTGT
>JBHLNY010000190.1:0-6723 GCA_048941065.1 Promethearchaeota archaeon | reverse complement strand
ATAATAGAACAATATCTTTTAAAAATCTTTCACTCCTCTAGACTTAAAATTTAATATTTATATAAAAAGGATGTTTAGTTTCCTAAATTACATATTAATAGTAATTTATCTTTTTGATTTTATTATTCAAGTAAAAAAGTATTTAAAGATAAAATTTTATTTTATATAAAAAACCTTACTCTTTATTTTAGTTAAATAATGTGAATAATTGAAATGCAGAGCTCGTGGATATTTAAAGTAATTGTAGCAGGTGCGGGTGGAGTAGGTAAAACAGCTATGATAACTCGTTATTGTACAGGGAGATTTGAAGAGGGATATAAAATGACGATCGGAGCAGGTTTTCATACTAAATCTGAGATTCTTGATACTGGAGAGGCTGTTAAAATGCAACTATGGGATTTTGCAGGTGAAAAACGTTTTCGTGAGCTTCTTCCTGATTATTGTAAAGGAGCTAGTGGAGCATTTATATGTTTTGATGTAAGTGATTATGATACTTTTAGAGAAATACCTGAATGGCTTAAGATTATCCGTCAAAAAGCGGGATTTATACCAATAATTCTTATGGGTATGAAATGGGATTTACCTAATCATGAAGTTGCTTATGAAATAGCAATTCAATATGCCGAAAATGCAAAATGTAACCAATGCGTATTCTGTTCTTCGAAAGAAAATATAAATATTACTGATTCTTTTCAAGCTATGGCAAAATGGTTAATTTTTTATGCAACTCAAATTGAGAATGTATAATCTTAAAATTATGATTTCATTTTGGTTTTAATAACCTTTGTAATTATTCAGAAAAAGCTAAATATTATATTAAATAAAATAAATTAACATCAAATACTCATAAAAAACGCCTCTGTAGCTCAGTTAGGTAGAGCACCCGCCTAGATAATGTGCACCTAAAGCACCCGGCTAAGTATGCTGGATTTCACGGCTTCTACGGAAGTTAACCGGGCGGTCGCATGTTCGAGCCATGCCAGGGGCGCTCTTCTCATTATTTAAATTTATAAATTTAAATATTTTTTTCTGCAATCTTATAATAGAATCTAATTTGTACCCGGTATTCTGATCCTAAAATAAAAATAGTATAAAATTAGTGCTCCCGCCGGGATTCGAACCCGAGTCGCGGGGGTGAAGGCCCCGTATGTTTCCATTGAAGAATCAATATATTTTGTCCAATCTTGGCCGGACTACACTACGGGAGCAAATTTTTCTTTTATTATAATGCATTAGTAAATTCTACTGAACATAGATTATGATAAAACCTTACTAAATATAATTTTCTAATTATTACTTAATTTTAAACTTTTTTATAATGTAAAGGAAATGCTAGATTAGGGAAGAAAATTTATTATAAAGGAAGAAAACTGTTTATCTTCATTACCTATTATAGAAAACTGGGATTAAAAGATGTTATTTTTGTAATATAAAAATAAGTGCGGGAAGAGGGATTTGAACCCTCGAACTCCTGTGAGACTGGATTCTAAGTCCAGCGCCGTTGACCAAACTTGGCGATTCCCGCATTTTGATATTAAATTTAAGATTTATTATTTAATTTAAATGCTTAGGAGTAAATAAATTTTATATTTGTAAACTTAAATTTAAATACGATTGAATTAAAAGAAAAAAAGTTATTATTATACATAGTAAAAAATATTTTATTAATAATTAAAATAAAAAGTCTGAATTTTTTATGAGTGTTAGGGAATCTTTAATCAAGCATTTAACATCTATATTGCGAGCATCTGAAGGTACAATCTTAGTAGTTCTTTGCGATCAAAATGGTCTTTCTATAGCTAAGATTGGTAGAAAAAGTGATATAGATTTAAATCCAAATCAAATCACGAGTTTAGCATCAGCAGCTTTTTCTGCTAGTCAAGAAAATTGGGAAGACTTAAATATTAAAGAGCAAGTTATTTCATTTTCATATTTTGAGAAAGTTTGTCTAATCACAATCAGGATTAATGAAACCCTTCTTACAATTGTCCACGATTATCATAAAGAATGGCCTCTAGATGCTGATAACTTAGCTAGTTCTATGTTTTATTTAAAACAGAAAATAGGAGAATTTTTTGGTAGTGGAGAGGAATCTGAGAAGAAAGTCGAAGAATTTTGCGATAAAGTTCGAAGTGCTACTTATCTCTTCGGAATGGGAACAGAGGTTCCTTTCAATTCGTACCTCCCCGAAAATTTCGATAAATCAAATATTTTAAATTCTATAACTACTGTTTTGGATTCTATTAAAAATCCTATATTCATAAGATATTGTTTAGTTAGTCCTTCTGGTTTAACTCTAGATGCTCGAGATGTAACTGGTCAAAATTTACCCATTTCTGTTGAAGCCTTTTCAGCAAATGCAAATGTAGCATTTCAAAAAATGAAAGAAGAATCAGAAGGAAGCTCTATTGGTGATCTTCTATGCTATGTGACTATTTCTGGTCAAGATACTGAAAATTTTTATGGTCTTATCGCAAGTCCTTCAGGTAAAATTAACTTTTCAAAATCGAATGAAACTTCAAATGTCCAAGAAATATCTTTTATTGGTTTGTTTTCTCTAACTTATGGGGGTATTCCAGTTATTTGTGAGGCTAGGAATATCATATATTCAATATTAGAAATTTTAGGCAAGGAAAAGACGACAGAGAACTTTATAGAATCTATAAACGTTCTTACCAGTTTTAAGTATGATTAGAGTAAACAAGAACAATATTTTTAAAATTCAAAATTCTTACTATGAATCTAAAGTAATATTTCATTTAGGTGTTGAGTAATAAGGGCTTCAAACTCGAAAATTTATATCCCAAAAATATATTGTCTTCATTATGGGGAGTGTGATCCAAAAAAATGTACAGCATTAAAACTAAAGAAATTTAACTTATTAAAAATAATAACTAAAATCAAAGGTGAATTGAGAGATTCAATTGTTTTAAATCCGTTATCCCAACAAGAGCTAACCTTTGATGATAGAGAGAGAATTATTAGATATGGTCTTATTGTAATTGATTGTTCTTGGAATAAGTTATTTAATCTAAAAAAATTTAATTTAGGTATATCACGTAAACTACCTCCTTTATTAGCAGCAAATCCTATAAATTTTGGAAAATGGGAAAAATTGAGCTCTGTAGAAGCCTTAGCAGCTGCACTTTTTATTACAGAGTTTCATAACTCCGCAGAATTATTACTTTCTAAATTTCCTTGGGGTGTGCAATTCAAGAAATTAAACAAATTTTAAAAAAATAAAAAATATTAATAAAAACATATAAAATTTTATTCTTCACTTCCTTTTGAGAGTCCTGAAGCAGCAATTACATCATCAATCTTTAATATCATAGAAGAAACTTCCGTTGCTGATTGTATTGCTTGAGTTAAAACAGATAATGGTTCAAGAACCCCTAATTCTACCATATTATCTGGTTTTCCAGTTTCAATGTTTATTCCAATGGGCTTCCCAGAGTCATTTTCATGTTTAGATCTTAATTCAACAATTAAATCAACAGGATTATAACCAGCATTTTCTACTAGGGTTTTTGGGATAATCTCTAATGAATTAGCATAAACTTCTATTGCCAATTGTTCTCTGCCTCCAATTGATCTAGCATATACCCTTAATCTCTTTGCTAATTCTATTTCGGAAGCTCCCCCACCTGGTAAGATATAAGGTAATTCTATAGCAGCTTTTACTACAGATAAAGCATCATGTAACATCCTTTCTGCTTCATCAACAACATGTTCAATTCCCGCTCTAATTAATATACTTACAGCTTTGGGATCAGCACAAGCAGAAACAAAGATCATATTATCATCCCCGATTTTTTTTTCTTCTACTTTTCCAGCATTTCCTAAATCTTGTGATGTAATTTCAAAAATATTATTTGTAATTCTCGCATTAGTAGCCCGTGCTAATTTCTCCATGTCAGATTTTTTAACTCTTCTAATTGCAATAATATCTTCTTTAGCAAGGAAGTTCTGAGCCTTATCATCAACTCCTTTCTGGCAAAATACAACATTTGCTCCTATTTCTTTTAATTTAGCAACGCGATTTTTTAACATATTTGCTTCCTCTTCAAGAAATTTATTTATCTGATCTGGAGTCTGAACTCTTATTTCAGCATCAAACTCTGTTTTCTCAACTTCTAAAGGGGAGTTAATTAAGGCAATTTTCGCATTTTTAATAGATTTTGGCATCATTGGATGAACAATTTCTTTATCTACGATAATCCCATCAATGATACTGGTGTCTAAAAGACTTTTTCCTTCTTTTTTAATTATTTGAATTTGATCTAAATCGATTATAACATTTTCACCGCGTTGTTCCTTAATTTGACTAACCGCTTGTACAGCAATATCAGCAAAGTGATTTTTCACACCAGCGATTAATTTACTATTCATCGATGTTTCAGCAACTTTCTTTAATATATCTTTTTCATTTCTATCTACTTTAATTGCTAGATCCTGCAAAATTTCTTTACTTTTTAAAAGCGCTTTTCTATATCCCCTAAAAATTATTGTTGGATGCACTGATTGTTCCATTAATTCTTCTGCCAGATTCAATAATTCTCCAGATATTATTACGCTAGTTGTTGTTCCGTCTCCAACTTTTTCATCTTGAGTTTTTGCAACTTCAACTATCATTTTAGCTGCTGGATGTTCCACATCAATAGTATCTAAGATCGTTGCTCCATCATTTGTTATTGTAACATCCCCTAAGGAATCGACGAGCATTTTATCCATTCCTTTTGGCCCCAATGTTGTTCTTACTGCTTCTGCTACTGCTTTTGCAGCTGATATATTATTTTTTTGGGCATCCTTTCCACGTTTTCTTTCGGTCCCTTCTTTTAAAATGAGGATAGGGACACCAGACAATTGTGCCATTTAATTTTCACGTTTAAAATTTTAATTTTAATATTTTTATTTATATAGATCTCTAAGTCATAAAATTAAAAAAGTTTACGAAAAATAATTAGTAATAAGTTATTTCGAGGATATTTCTAATATTAAATATTCAATATCTTTTTTAAATAGAAATTATAGCAAATACCTACTTGAATCATTTGAATATCCAAGGAGTAAATACCTGAAATTTTATGCTAGTTCAATTTTTTTGTTTTCTCGTTATAATTCTCTATAATTTAGTGTTGTTTTTAATATCAAAAAACTATTTTCAGATAAATAACAAGTAATTTTGATATCATTTCTAATTTTCTTGGTTGTAAGTATTATATCTCTATTAATGAATAGTATTTTCTATATCTATAGGAAAAGAAAATACTCATTAATTAGAACTAAAATTTATCTTTTTGTAATATTTGCATTTTCAGCAATTCTTATTATCATAAATTTGCCTATATTCATTTTAAATAATTCAAAATCATTTATAGATAACGAATATGAATTTATAATTCCTATGGTCACATTTAATTTATCCAATTTTTTTCTGGGGATATCAATAATTTTTCATCTTCTCACTTTTTTACAATTTGATGAGATTATAATAAATCTTGATATACCTTCCCATTCGGACTCTAATAAAGGTAATGTTCTTTTAGGTCGCATTTTAAAGGGGAAAGTTAAAAAACAAAGATTCTTTCTTTCTATAAAGGATCTTGAGAAACATATGTTTATTTGTGGAGCAACTGGTACAGGTAAAAGTAATTTTCTTCAAAATTTTTTAATAAATTTTACTAAACATCATAATTTCCCCTTTTTTTTAGTGGAATTTAAAGGAGAATACCATTTCCTACAAAAAAAAATCAAAGATGTACTTATTCTTTGGCCTGGAGAAAATTTTTCTATAAATATCTTTAATCCTAAAAATTCAAACCCAATGATTCATGCGGAAAGGATATTTGATATTTTAAAAAGCGGTCGGCTTTTAGAAGAAAGCTCGGAATATTCTCCTCAAATGGAAAAAGTTTTAGTCGATATATTAACAAAGGTTTGTCAAAGAAAAAATTATCAAAACTGGAAAGGCTTTGAATATTATTGTGGAGAATATCTTAAAAAAAATAAAGAAAGTATTCCAATGTTAAGTCAAACTCTTATCGGCATTAAAAATAGAATTAGAAGATTTTCAACGGGACCATTAAATTCAATTTTTGAAGAAAAAAATGAAATTGATATAAATGAATTATTCAAAAGAAATATAATTTTAGATTTGAGCTCAATTATTCGTTTAGGCGGAGAAAAAGAAGATGCTCTTTTTTTATTAAACATGATATTAAAATATTTATGGGACAAGAATATGTCTAAGGGGGCTTACAATTTTAATGGGATTAAACACATTACAATAATAGAAGACGCTCAATACTTCGCTCCAAGAAATCTAATGAGAAAAAACAAGTTAACTAATTATTTAGAAGATATAGCTTTATTACAGAGAGGGACTGGAGAATGCTTAATTACATTAGCCACTCGTCCAGATATTAGTAAAGAAATTTTAGCAAATAATGGAATTGTTCTAACCTTTAAAAACCATATAGAAAAGGATATTATGTGTGAATTGTTAAATCTTGATATGGAAAAAAAGCAATATTTATCGGTTTTAGATGAGGGTCAATGTATAATAAGGATAAATTCAATTAAAAAACCATTTTTATTAAAGATTCCACTTGTTAAACATGAAGCATTATCTTTTTCAGAGATATCTAAAAATAATACTATTATTCTAAAACCCCCAAAAAGTAATTCTGATTTAATCCCCAAAATTAAGCAAAGAAAAAT
>JBHLNY010000189.1:0-6728 GCA_048941065.1 Promethearchaeota archaeon | reverse complement strand
GAACCATAATTTTTAAGTTTCTCTTTTACATTCTTCTTGGCAATATACCAGGCTTTTACATCAATCATGTTCATTAATCTCGTAACCCCCTACCAGTTAGCTTTAAAAATATATCTTCAAGAGAATCTTCCCTAAAGTGTAAAGTCCTAAACATTTCTACCTTAAGTAAAATTTCTCGCTTTAATGTCTTAATTCCCCCAGTAAAGGAGATAATTAACTTATTATTCTCCAATTGTGTAATTTTTTTCACTTTATCAATTTGTTCTAATTTGCTTTTTGCTTGAATGAGCTCCTGGTTGGAAGAGAAACTTAATTCAAGAATATTTCCGTTATGTGAACTCCTCTTTAATTCTTCTAGAGTTCCGAAAGCAATAATTTTACCACGGTCAATAATTGCTATGTGATCACTTAACACATCCGCCTCTATCATATCATGAGTAGTAAGGATGATTGTCATTCCTGTTTTTTTAAGATCTTTAATAAAGTCCCAAACAAGGCGTCTTGCTTGAGGATCTAACCCAGCACTTGGTTCATCAAGAAATAAAATTTTAGGTTGATGGATAAGGCTCATTACAAGACTTAATCGTCGTTTCATTCCCCCTGAAAATGATTTCACTGGTTTTTTACGTCCAGCAATATTCATTTTCTCTAACAAAGCTTTCATGCGGATCTTTATATCAGCAGGATCCATTCCATGCATACGACCAACAAATTCAACATTATCTTCTGCTGTTAAGGCTTCAAAAACGATATTTTCTTGAGGACATACACCAATAAGCGGTTTTATTTTATCTTTTTCTTTTATTAAGCTATGATCCTCAATTCTTGCATCTCCACTAGTGGGTTTTAATACAGTTGTAAGCATTCTAATTGTAGTAGATTTCCCCGCTCCATTAGGTCCTAAAAGTGAAAATAATTCACCTTTACGAACTTTAAGACTAATCCCATCAACTGCTTTAATTCCATTGAAAGATTTTTTTAGATCTTGAACTTCAATGATAAATTCAGTTGAATATTTATTCTTATTGAATAGATTAGGATCTGAATATATTACTTGTGCTTTTTCTAATATTGATTCATTCATATTTATACGTAAAATTAGTTTGAATAAATGTCTCTTGGAGACCAATTTTTGTGATAATCATATCCAAAAAAAAATTATTAAATATTAATACGAGGCATTTTTAAATAACAAAAATAAATTTGGCGAAATTAAAATGAAAAAACAAACAAAATCAAAATTAGTATTGTATATAATTTTTAGCGTTTCAGAAATCTTTTTTTCTAATGCTATTCCTTTTTTTTTATAAGAAAAAACAAATCGAGAGCATTTATTTTTAATTTGAAATAGTTATATTCATTATAAAAATAGAAAAAAATTTCATTATAGAAAAGTTGTTTTTCTCATTTAAAATACTATTTTAGTTATTTTATAAGAACACCTGCCTGATCAAAATTTAAGAAACTACTAATTTTCTCTTTTAGAGGATATATACCTTCTTTAAATAAGGTAATAAGGAAAATTGCAAAGAATATAATTGATCCTAATCCCGGAGCGAATCCACTCAAATAATCTGTAAACTGTGATGATGGGTCAATTGAAAGTAAAGTATAAACTAAGGAACCTCCCGCTATTAGTATAGAAATAAATGATATTATCAATGCTGCTTTTTTACTTAGATTAAAATGGATTGGACCAAGCTCTAGTCGAAAATATTTTGGTTGAACGATTATTGAGAGAACTGAATGGCTTATTACTTTATTTTCAAACTCAATATAAATATTTAAAAAGCGACGTTCACTTTCCTTCTTTTTCTTCTTTTTCTTAGACTTTATGGGGAGCACAGAGAAAATCATTACTGGAGGATTAACCGCATCTTTTTTAACAACAACTTTTCCTGCTAAAGGATGAACCTCAAAACCTTCTCCTTCAATTTTCAGATCCAAAATAGGTGGCTCTTTTTTGGTAGTTACTATTCTAACTTGTGTTGTATAAATAGTTTTACCCTCTTCATCTACAATCTTTAATTCTTTATGAGAAAAATAAACATAAAACAAATAACTTCTCTGTTCCATCATTACTGAATAATATTGGAGTCCCATATTAATCTCATAAACCGTAGGTTTTGGTTCCGATACAACCGTAGGTTTTGGTTCCGATAAGACTTCAGAGAAAGCATCCTCAAAAGCATCTCGAAATTTTTCATCAGAGGGGGGAGCACTTACTGGAGCTCTTGATGGTGCTGTTGGAGCCCCTGCGGCTGGAGATGGTGGAGGTGGAACTTCTTCTTCCATTTCAAATTCATCATCTTCGTCATATAAAACCATATCAGCACTTTCAGCTGGTTCTTCCATCATCTTATATTCTGCTTTCTCTTCTCTATACGATTCCCGTTTTCTAGCTTGCTTAGCTTTCTTCTTTTCTGGAGCTTTTCGGGGAGGGGCAAGTGTTTTAACTCTTTCAATTGCTTCTTTTTCAACAATATCTGCTTTGGTTCGAATATCTTTACCTGATTTCTGCTCTTCTTTCTCTCCTTCTTCTTTTTCAAATACTTTTTTTTCAAGCAAACCTAAACTTTTTAATTTTGTAGTTTCTGAAATGACCGTATTAGATATAAAATCTATAAAGGAAATATCTTTCCGATTTATACGTATTTCTCCTAAAAAGTTATAAATATCATCTAAAATTTTTGATAGCCTTGTAGACTTCTTATAAATTCCGATAAAGGTGAAATTAAGAATTTCGATGGACAAAACATTCGCTTTCTTATCATAATAAATTTTATTTGTGGGGATTTCAAGTTTTGAGATGTTTTCTAATAACGCCAAATTTTCATCTCCTCTTTTTAATCATTTTCTTTATAAATTGCTAATAATTTTTATGATAAAATTCTTTGTTTAAAACTTTATCTTTATTTACAATTCTAACCAAATGTATAATAATGTTTGTAAATCAATTATGGTGAAAAAAGTGGCAGAAAAATTTATATTAGCTCATGATTTAGGAACAACGGGCAATAAAGCAGCGCTTTTTGATGTTAATTTAAATCTAATTTCTCAAACTAAGGTGGATTATCCCATATTTTATCCAAAACCTGGTTGTGCAGAACAAAATGCAGAAGATTATTGGAATTCTGTAGTAGAAGCAACATATAAAATAATCCATGAAAGTAAAGTCAATCAAAACGATATTCTTGGATTAATTTTTGATTGTCAAATGAATTGTACGGTTCCCATTGACATTAAGGGAGTTCCATTAATGAACTGTATTAATTGGCTTGATACTCGCGCAGCTTCTATCACTCACAAATTCACTAAAGGCATGATAAAAATTTCAAATTTTGGTTTGCGAAATTTACTAATGTTTATTAAAATTACAGGTGGCGCTCCAGGAATCAATGGAAAAGATCCTATTTCTCATATTTTATGGATAAAGGATAATTTACCCGAAGTTTATGAAAAAACTTTCAAATTCTTAAGCGTAAAGGATATTGTGGTCTATAAATGTACTAAAAACGCTGTTACTTCAAGGGATTTAGGTAATACCTCTTGGATGATGGATAATAACCCAGGTAAATTTGAATGGGCAGATAAAATATTGAATAAGTTTGGAATAGATAAAGAAAAATTACCTCAAATAAAAAGATCCTCTGAAATTGCAGGAGAATTAACCACTGAAGCCTCAGATAAATTAAGTCTGAAACCTGGAACTCCTGTTTTTGTAGGTTCTGGTGATTTAACTTCAGCAGCTATAGGTTCAGGGGCGATTCTGGATAATGAACCAATTATATGTTTAGGTACATCAGATTGGGTTGCCTCTCACACGTCTAAAAGATTAAAAGACCTAATACACTACACTGGAAGTATATGTTCTTCTCAAGATAATTTTTTATGCATCTCTAAACAAGAAACTGGTGCTGCATGCCTTGATTGGGTGATAAATCAAATGTTTAGAGATGATAAGGAGAAGTTCAAAGAAAAAGAGGAAGAATTATATAAATCAATAAACATAATGGTAGAAAAATCTAAGGTAGGAGCAAATAATCTCCTATTTACACCATGGTTATTTGGTGAAAGGAGCCCCTTAAATGATCCTAATGTTAGAGGTGGCTTTTATAATCTTAGTCTTGATCATAATCGAGAAGATCTTATACGTGCTGTTTATGAGGGGGTAGCATATAATATAAAATGGGCGTTAATAATTGTAGAAAAGCTAGTGGGAAAAACTGAAAAGATTAATTTCATAGGTGGCGGTGCAAAATCCGATGTTTGGTGTCAAATATTAGCAGATGTATTGGAGAGAACTATTATTCAAATGGAGAATCCTGACTTAGCTGCTGCTAAAGGTTCTGGAATAATCGCATTGGTTGGTCTAGGAGTCTTGAAAAAGTTTTCTGATGCAATCCCCTTAATTAAAATCAGAAATACTTTTAATCCTCAACTTGAGAACAAAAAAGTTTACACAAAATTATTTAAGGAATATATGAAAATATATAAAAGGAATAAACAAATGTTCAAAAATTTAAATCTCTAAAATAGGATTTAAACATTGTAAGCTTATCTTTTACATCCTTTAATTTTTTTATTTCTATATCAATGCCAATGACTTTTTCAATCGCTTCGTTAACAATATTGATATCTTTATAAGCTATTGGATTCTCATATTTTTGATTTTCTAAATTTCCTTCCCATGGTTTCAATTTTGGATCTGATACAATATTTCTTAAATTCCAATTCATACCTCCTTTAAACTCTTCTGTTAATGGTTTTATATTCATATCATTCCATCTTTGAATTACCCAAGGAGCATATCCATGTAGCTTATCGAAATCTAATTCTAGGTCATTTCGCCACTCAAACTGATGATCCCAATTTGCAATTGCAATGAAATTTTCATTTTTTGATGTTTCAGATGGAAAAAACTTCCAGGAATTTCTAATTATATTTTCATCCTTAAAGGGTCTTCCTTGACCATACTGGAAGAAATATCCTATTCTTTCTTGATTATTTTGACTGAACTTCAGATAGACTTCAATTTGAGTAATATTTATTTTGGTCTTTAGAACTTCCTCTTGGTAAAACTTGTAAATTACATTCTTAGCTACATTTGGATGGCATTTACCCGTAAAAACGGGATAATATGAAAAGCAATAATAATTTGTACCATTTTGAGATTTAACTCTATAAATCTCAACCCAACACTCTAAAGGTTTGATATATACGTTTGATTTTAGATAAACAATAATTAAAAATATATCAACGCAGATAGCAACAATAGATATTGAAATTATTAATATTATATTGAAATAAAAAGATGCAAAAATATATGAAAGGGAAATATAAATTAGTAAACCTCCAGTTATGAAAAAAAAGGCAATTAATGAATTGTAAGCCTCAGGTTCTTTATCTTTTTTCGAGTATAAGATAGTAGGAGCATTATCAACAAGAAGGTCAATATTAAATTCATTTAAAAATTGTTGAAAATTAACTTTGATCCATTCAAAATTAGACATTTTTTCAAGGTTTTTTATGTATGTTGAAATTTTCTTATATTACAATTAAAAAAAATATGGTTTTAAATTTAATTAATAACTTGCCTTTCCTTTTTTGTATCAATAAATTAATGATTGTAGATTAAGAAATAATTAAATCTTTTCCCTTTGTAATTTTTAATTGACATCTTTCATTATAGTTATTGATACTATTTATGGTTGATTTCGAAGATTTCTTAAACTTTATAAAATCCCAAGATTATTATTCTGGGCAGATATATCATATTGAGCATATCCCTGAACTAAAAGCCCGTTATGATGATTTAGATAAACCTTTAAGGAGACGACTCGAACGCTATTTAGCTAATAATAATATTAAATTATGGCGTCATCAAACCGAAGCTATTAATGCTATTCGCAATGGTTATAACACAGTAATAGTAACCTCAACTGCTTCTGGAAAATCTTTCTGCTATAATCTCCCAGTTCTTGAATCAATTTTAAATGATGATAAAACTACTGCTATATATATATTTCCAACAAAAGCTTTATCTAGGGATCAATATACAGTTTTAACAAACATCCTCGCAGAAACTAATATAAGGCAAAATAGAATCGGGATCTATGATGGGGATGTAGAATCAAATGAAAAACGTTTGATCTTAGCCAATGCTAATATTATTATTACGAATCCCTATGGATTACATTTCTATTTACCGTGGTTTAAACAAAAGTGGAAACGGATATGCCAGAATCTAAAATATATTGTATTAGATGAAATACATTTTTACAGAGGCATATTTGGGTCTAATTTTGCTTTTCTCCTAAGAAGATTAAAAAGGATTCTTGAAATTTATAATGTAAACCCAATTTGGATTTTATCGAGTGCCACAATTCCCAATCCAAAAGAATTTTGTGAGAAATTAATTGGTGAAGAATTTGTAGTTGTCGATAAAGATGATTCTCCTTCTGGTGTTAAAAATGTAATTTTATGGGATTTACTCTACGATGAAGTATCTAATAAATATAGATCTCCTCATCAAGAAACAAAAAGTTTGTTTGTTAGTCATTTACAAAAAAGGTATCAAACCTTAACATTTACCCTCTCCCGAAAAATGGCAGAATTATTAGCTATTTGGACTCGAAAAGCATTACCAAATTTAAAAAATAGAATTTATAGCTACAGGGCAGGCATAAGTAAATCAAAAAGAAGAGAGATAGAGAGCAATTTTAAAC
>JBHLNY010000188.1:0-6745 GCA_048941065.1 Promethearchaeota archaeon | reverse complement strand
TTTATAAAAGCATCAACATTATTAATTTTATCGAAAGCACAATCGATTGAGATATAATCATCTCTAAACAACAACTTTAAGCCATTTGGATGTATAGAAACATAATTTGTGGGAAATTCTGATAATGTATTTGCTATACCACTCATTATGATCCACTCGAAACCCATTTTTTTAACAGTTTTCAGAACTTCTTCAGAAATAGCCATTTCTGGAGGAAAAAATCCATTAGGATTAAAAAGTTTTCCAAAAAAGTGACGGTTAGTTTCATTATTTAGTTCTATTTGACGCTTAATTTCAGGCTCAGGAATTAATGGGAGTAACGGGTGAAATTTTGCAGAACCTGTAAATTCAATTTGACCTCGGGATGCTAGAATTGTAATCGCTTGGATTAAATCATCATAACTGAAATCATGTAATTGTTCAATTAAAGTTCCATTGATATTTAATGTAATTTTTGCTTCGGGATGCTCCTTTAACGCTTCAATTATCGGTCTATAGGATTCATTTACAATTTGGTTTATTACTGAAGGAATTTGAACTGGAGGTTGATAAATATGAAATAAAAAAGCGAAATGAACAACCATAATATTTATAAGAGCCTTAGAGGTTTTATATCTTTCTTATGTTTAAATAGGAAAAGAAATGAACTAAGAAGATTTTTCAAAAAGTAAGTTATAAAAATCTCTTAATTTTTCAATTTTAATTTGTCCTGGGGCTGTTTTTTCTTCTAAAAAGGCGTAGGTCATAAATGAACCAAATTTTGTACATATAATTCTCGAAAAAATTCCAATTTCTCCCATGCAAAAAGAAATTACTTTTCGATTATTATTAGAAAAATATTTACATAAATTTATTGGAGTTAAATTATCTTCAAAATTCTGGGCTGTAAATACAACTTTATATACACTCTTTTCTACAATATTAGAATTAATTATCATTTTATTAATTAATTTATTTTCAAATTTCAATGTAAACTCAAGAGTCTCTTTATAAGATGGAGTTTTTTCAAAATCATGAAAGGAGAAAATTATATTGACTTTTTTATTACTAGCTAAATTAATAATATTATTAAGGATTTCTTCTACTGAATTCATCTCAATATCAATAAAATCAGGTTGAGCCTCAACTAACTTTTCTAAAATCTTTAATCTTTCTTTTTCATCAACTTTTACTTTTCCTCCTTCAGAATAATTTCTAAATGTAAATATTGTCGAAACATTAGGAGGGATAACATTTAATAGATTTGATCCTAATTCTTTTGTTATATTTTCTGGATTATCTATGAAATCAAACCGTAATTCAATAAAATCAGGTTTTTCATTTATTGCATTTTTAATGAGAGATAAATTTTCATCGTGATTATTAGATTTTATTGGAATAACAACACATATTTTAAATTTCATGGGAACTCAAAAAAAAGAGGGTATAATATTTTATAAACCAATTACCTTTTTTACTTTATCTTCAGATAATTTATTAGTATAATCGATTTTTTTAACAATATGTTGTTTTTTATAATATTTAATTAAAGGTTTCGTGTTTTTTTCATATACATCTAAACGATTTTTTAGTGTTTCTTCAGTATCATCGGCTCTTTGTTTAAATTCTATGCTTTCACTGCATTTGTCACATATACCTTCCTTCTTAGGTTTCATAAAATATTTATTGTAAATTTCTCCACAGTTTGGGCAAGAATACCTACCGAGAATCCTTTTAATAATTATTACATGATCAACGGATAAAAGGATTACTAAATTAACATTTGTGATTTTTGAAAGATATTCTGCTTGATTAAGATTTCTTGGATATCCATCTAAAACCCATGATTTATCACTAATTTCATCTAATCTCTTTTTGACCATATCATTAGTTATCTCATCTGGTACAAGTTTACCCTCGTCCATGTATGATTTTGCTTTTAAACCTAATGGAGTTTCACTTTTTAAGTTTTCTCTAAAAATATCTCCTGTACTAACATGAATAATATCTGGCAATACTTCTCTTAATTGAGAGGAAAATGTTCCTTTGCCAGCTCCCGGAGGTCCTAATAATAGAATATGTTTATTTTCTTGCATGTGATAGATAAATCTTTATTTGTATTATAATATTTAGGAATTTCAAATATTAATATTAGTAGAAGGTATTCTAAATAAAAGAAATCTAAAGAATCTATTAACTTTCTTGTAAGCTACTGAATTCTTTTACTAGATTCATGATTTGTGCTTTTCTATAAGAAGAAGGAACTTTAATGTTATTTTTAGCACAAAATTCTTTTAATTGTTTAACAGTCCAGTTATTATATTTAATCTCTTGTTTTTCCTTAACTTTTTTTTCAATTTTCTTTTGTGGTGGAGATATCTTTTCTAAAACTTCTATTGCTTCAATATTATTACTTTTTTTATTGATGTGTATTCTTAATTTATGGCCTTCTAATTCAATAATATCTTTTGAGAGCGTTCTAAAAGGTTCCCATTCTGTTTCTTCAACAGGTTTACCAAAAATTTCGGCTTTTTTTGTAATGATCCCGTAAAGTGTATTATTCCCTATTAATATATGAGCTCTATTATAATCTTTTGGAAGCTCAACAGATAGAACTTTTTCTAAGACTTCTTTTGGTGGTGGTATTGTAGTATCAATCGAATTTTTTGTAGGTTTGCTAACTATCTGTTTCTTTTTTGTATATAAACTGCTTTTTTGCATTTTAGGTATTACATTTTGGTTCTTAATTTGAGGTGCTGAAGCATATTTATTTGTATTATTTAAAACAACAAATTGAGGGTGTTCAATTTCTTCCTCTTTTACAATTTTATCTAAACTAAATCCAAAAGCATCTAAAAATTCTCGAGGTTCATCTCCTTGATCTACCGATACAATCTTACATCGATGAAATTTTGCTGAAAAGATTAACTCTTGTTGAAGCTCTGTTGCAACACGAGAAGCTATAAATTTTTTTCTTACCGGTGATGTTATACCATTCCAAATGTAAATTCTTCTAATATTTTCTTTAACTATTAGAGCCACTTGTGAGTCATGTAAAACCTTATTCCCATTATTTTGACGAAATTCTTGTTCTGTAATATTTAATCTTTCTCTTTCACCAGTATCTTTCAATTGATATATCATGAAATTAGAATAAGCTTCTGACATTTTGTTATTCTCTTGAGAATTAGTTAAGTACATTATAAGAGTACATATTTTTAACATTATTTCTATAGTTAAATAGAGAGAAAATTTATTGTAATCTTATAAATGAAAGAAGAAGTGATTAATCATGTCTCACCACCACCGTAGAGAAAAAAATCGGTTATCAACTTTGCATTTGGCATTACAGAATATCTTCCCAGATCGGTAATACCATGTTCTATTAACACTTCATCATCAATGAAAAAATTACCTGTGCATTCTCTACTGGATTTCGTTAAAATTATATAAGCTGCATCTGCTACAATTTCTGGTTTTCTTGAGTGTTTAATAGCTAATTCTCCACCCAATAAGTTGCGAACAGCTGCTGTGGCTATTGCAGTTCTTGGCCATAAAGAATTAACAGCAATCCCGTCTTTTTTAAATTCTTCAGCCATTCCTAGCACACACATACTCATTCCATATTTGGATATAGTATAAGCTAAATGATTTGAAAACCATTTAGGATCCATATTTAGAGGTGGTGAAAGATTGAGAATGTGGGGATTTTCAGCATTTTTTAAATGAGGAATACATAATTTAGAACATAAAAAAGTTCCCCGAATATTGACTGAAACCATAAGATCAAAGCGTTTCATGGGTGTTTGTAGCGTTGGAGTTAAACTTATTGCGCTGGCATCATTAACTAAAATATCAATTCCTCCAAATTCTTTTACTGTGGCATCCACGGCAGATATTACTTGATCTTCAAATCTTATATCTGCAATACACGGAAGTGCTTTACCCCCAGCAGCCTCAATATCTTCAGCAGAACTATAAACAGTTCCTGGCAATTTAGGATGAGGTTCACTAGTTTTAGCTACTACAGCAATATTAGCTCCATCTTTGGCTGCTCGTAAGGCAATTGCTTTACCTATACCTCTGCTTGCACCAGTTATAAAAAGAGTTTTATTTTTTAAATTTAACATTGAATAATTCACTTTTTTATATCTTTATTCTACTTCATTTAATAATAGCTTTTTTTGATAATTTGATTAATTATATTAGTGTTGATTAATATCATTTATATTTATAATTTAAAAGTTAAAAATAAAAAAGGAGCATTTATCCTGTAAAGTAGGAATGTTCAATATTTTTTATTAGAAAATCAACTTTTTTCTTTTCATTGATAGATAAAAGTTTAGAAAATTTACTTTTAATCGTTGTGCCATAATAACTATTCCCAAAAAATGTATTTACTCCATAAATCGTTTCTAATACATATTTCTTACTTCCTAAATGGAGATAAATAGAAATGTCATTGATTATCAAAATATCAGTCGGATTTTCGTTAAATTTTTCGAGGATTTTCGAAGTTATTTTATAATTTGAACATAAATTTTCATAGAGTTCAGATCTATTTCTCGCCTTTAATCGAGGTGGAATAATTTCTCCTTCAGCTATCAAATTTCTACACTTAATACTCTCATTATAATAATCTTGAATTCTTCCACCAATTTTTAAATTTTTAAAATAAATTAATTTAGGAGCGAAATCTAAAATACTAATCTTTTGTGGGTTAACTTTTTTAGATTCTAAGAGATATTGGATAAATTTTGCTGTTAAATAGGTTTTTTGAGTGTTTACTTCTCCATATATTAATGTGTATTGGCCTTGAAATTTTTGGTAATCTATATTATTTAAATTTCTCATAAATAGACATAAATTTTAATATAATTAATCAAAATAGTCTTTTCTTGATATTCCTTGCTTTTTTAATATTCTTAACATTAAATATCCTAAAATGCTTCCTGGAATACTACTAGCTGCAAATAAAGCCCACCATATTACTAATGGATAAATAGGTGTTATGAAATAAGCAATTGTAGCACCGATAAAGACTGTTCCTATGGGTTCTGTTAAAGCAGCTATTTCTACATATTTCGGTCTTTTTTTCCATAAAATAAATGCCATTAACCCTACTACTATTGCTCCGGAAATTCCTCCATGAAAGGCATGAATTGTTCCAATCCCCAATGGAAATCTTAATGAGGCGATACTTACTGCTGCCATTACTGCAAAAGAAAAGCCAACCAATACTCCCATTATGCTATTAATGAAATGGGCAAATGGGAAAATTTTAGCTCCCATAATTTCAAAGTAAGCAAAATAATTAACATAACTCAGTACTAATCCCACTGCCACAAATATCCCCGTTGTTGCAACCTTTTTAGTCAAATTCTGCCTAATAGGGGGCACTTTTTTTGTATCTTTAGTGTTTTGATTTAATTTATCCAAACTCATCAATTATAAATCGGTGATTTAAATTTATATAATATATATTTTTACATAAAATAAGGCTTTTATCAACTTTTAATGATGTGTGATCAATGATTAAAATTGGAGATGATAGCATAAATCCTACAAAGATTATATGTGTTGGTACTAATTATATGGATCATATTGAGGAAACTAAGTTAGATATCCCTAAAGAACCTGTTTTATTTCCAAAAACTCCAAATTGTTTAATTTTAGATAAAGACCCTATTATTTATCCTAAATTCCTGTATAATAACCGAAGATATAATAGAGTAGATTATGAAGTTGAGTTAGCCTTTATTATAAAAAATAGATGCAAAAATGTGGTTGTTAGTGAAGTGTATGATCATATTTTTGGTTATACAGTATTTAATGATGTTACAGCTCGAAAAATGCAAGCTAAAGACATTATCTCAAAATTACCTTGGTTTCGCTCTAAATCTTTTGACACTTTTGGTCCTATTGGTCCTGTAATAAAAAGTATTGATGAAATCAAAGATCCTCACAATCTCAACATAGAATTAAGGGTAAATGGAGAAATTAAACAATCATCTAACACAAAACATCTATTATTTAAAATACCTCAATTAATGGAATACATTACACAATTCTTTACTATGGAAGCAGGAGATATCGTAGCAACTGGAACTCCAGGGGGTATAGGTCCTGTTAATCCTGGTGATACAATTAAAGCTACTATAGAAAAAATTGGAACTCTTACAAATGAAGTTATTTTAGAAGGAGAGTGATTGCAAAATATGAAAATTGGAAAGACAGTCATTAACCCTACAAAAATTGTTTGTTTAGGAAGAAATTATTTAGATCATATTAAAGAAACAAATG
Source organism: Promethearchaeota archaeon (assembly GCA_048941065.1). GTDB lineage: Archaea > Asgardarchaeota > Lokiarchaeia > Sigyniarchaeales > SOKP01 > Loki-b32. Next base: position 463 of record JBHLNY010000188.1, on the reverse strand, counting down.
CGCCAATTCCTACTGAACCGGTTTTTTTTGTAAAAACTCTGAATACTTTAGTAACTAATGGGAACCCAATAATTTATCCAAAAATACTTTATGAAAATGAGAAATACAATCGTGTTGATCATGAAGTCGAGCTAGCCTTTATTATTTTTCAAACAGCTAAAAACGTTTCAGCTGAAGAAGCTTTTGATTATATTCGAGGATACACAATTTTTATTGATATTACAGCACGAAATATGCAAATAAGTGATAGAAACATCAAATTACCTTGGTATAGAAGTAAGAATTTTGATACATTTGGACCTATAGGCCCTCGTGTGGTACCTAGCTATGAGATTGAAGATCCTCATAATCTTGCAATACAATTAAAGGTAAATGAGGAAATAAGACAATTTTCTAACACAAAACACATGTTATTTAAAATTCCTGAGATTTTAGAATATCTATCTAAATATATAACTCTAAA
>JBHLNY010000187.1:0-6749 GCA_048941065.1 Promethearchaeota archaeon | reverse complement strand
TTTATTTAGAGCCAAAAGAATGCGGTATTTCTTCAATTGGTGGTGATGTAATCTATAAAATAGCTTCAGGTGAAAAATACACTATCCACATTAGAAAAAAGGAAGTACAAATAAAATGTCCGTTAGTTGTTTCCTGTCTGGCAACAATCGAGGATATTCAAATAGCAATTGCAGATTTACCGAATGACGCTCGAGCATTTTTAATTGCAGACTTAGATTCTCGATTGGCATTTAGATCAGCAGTGAGAACCATAAAACGTTTTGAAGTAAGTACAGTAACTTCCCACGAGGGAAGTGATGCCAAAGGAAAATATGAGGCAGAAAGTTGGCATTGTAGTGAAGCCAAAATTGGCGGAGGACGTATTATAACTCGAATTTATGTTTCCGAAGCTAATCAATCTTTAGAAGTAAGAATATGGTGTGGGAATGCAGGACAACTCACAGGTTTCTTAGCGAAAGTTATTGAATTATTATTTGAAGAGATTAATCTCATTCGTAAAATCAAGTCGGAGGAAAGAGAAAAGACCATAGATGTAATGGCAATCACCCAGAATTTAGCAGAAGTTTCCGATTATTGTATGTTAAGATGGAAAGCTCAAAACATAAGGAACAAATTACATGATACGTTTATAAGGTTAAGAAAACTTTTAGGAGACAAAGAAAAAGCAATCCTTGATAGAATGGAGTATTGGCTCACAGAATTGAATAAATATAAAAAAGATGATAAAATCAGCGATGATGATGCTGATAAGTTGGTTAATGACGTAGAAAAATTCAAAGATGTAATTGCCCGGTCCATCAAATTGTAATTATTTTACCTCAAAATATTTATATATTTTAGAACGATCTATATTTTAATACGATTATTAATATTTTAGGTGTTAAAGTATTCCAATTGTGTCGTTTAATATAAGCGAGAGCCTTAAAAAATTCATAAATAAACTAGTTTCGAAGAATCAGTACGATAATAAATCCAAATTAATTAGAGATGCTTTATTGCGATTAATGTCAACTATGGATATATCTTCAACAATCGATACATATCAAGAATCATTTAGTGAGTTTAGTCCAAAAAGTAAAAATATTATTGGAAATATGATAATTGTAGCACCCAATGACGCAGGTATTCAGAAAAAGCTAAACAGGATTGAAAGTTTTTATAAAGATCAGATTGTAAGTAAGAATCAAAATTTTATGGATAACAATTCCATAATCTATATGATGTTTAACGGAGAACTTTCTGATTTCCAAAAATTCGTCGTTGAAATAAACGGTATTGAAGAAATTAAGAATTTTAGATATTTGATTGTTAATTAAACTTTCTTTTATAAAGAAATTTTTTTAATCTATAGGAAATTTCAATAGCTATTTCTCTTGAGACTATTATGGGCAAACCTAAATATGGTAAAAGTTATCAGAAAAAGGTAAAGGTTTCTAGCGGTAAAGTTGGTGGAGCTCCTATTCGTAGTGGAAAGATGAAAGCGAGTCACATCCTTATTGATAAGCTTAGTAAAGCACAAGAGCTATATGAAGATTTAAAAGTAGGGGGAAACTTTGAAAATTTAGCAAGACAATTTTCTAAGTGCTCTAGTAAAAAGAGAGGGGGGAATCTTGGAGAATTCGGTAAAGGAGATATGGTTCCTGAGTTCTGGAATGCATGTATTGAGTTAAAAATAGGGGAAATCTCACGACCTATTAAAAGTCAATTTGGATATCATATTATTAAACGAAATGAATAAAAACAAAAAAGAAAAGAATAGCCCAGCACGGATTCGAACCGTGGTCACGGGGTTCAGGGCCCCAGATGCTTGACCGCTACACCACTGGGCTCTTTTTTAAATTAAAATTCTCAAGTTCTAATAATTGTGTTTTTCTAAAAAATTTTTTGTAGCATTTTCAATTTTTTTACCTATAGATATTGGTTTTACCTTCAAGAAATCAAATATATAATATTTTTTTTTTTATTTTTAGGGATAGATTTTTATGTCTATATTTTTTATTATAACATGGATTACACATACATTTAAACTGGAGGATAAAAAAAGATATCAGTTTAAAAAAAACTAATTTTTAAAAAACCCCGTGTGACTGAAAAAAAACCCCGTGAAACTGAAATTGCTTTTTGTATACTATCCTCTTATGTGTAATCCTCTTTCATTAACTTAAATTCATATAAGATTAGGGTATTATACTTTATTTCTTTAAAAAGTCAGTATTGATTGAATGCTAATTTTATTAAGTTTTATCCAAGTTTTTTATATACTTCACTAAAATATTTATCAGACATACCTGCAATATAATCTCGAACAATAAGAGTAAGTTTATTTTGATCTTTAAGGGGAAAAAAGTAAGTTGAGAAATTCTTATCATCAATATATTGCACATGATCCTTAAAGATCGGAGAATTGAAATTTTCTTCCTCTAAATTCTTTAAACACTTTTCAAAAATTAATTCAAATCTTTCTTTTAATTTATCGATAAACGTCTTGTCTTGAGTATTTTTCTTAAATAAATCTCTTCTTATATATATTTTGGCATAGTTAAAAGCTTTCAATTCCTTAAGGGCTTGAAAAATTATATCGCTATAACCAATTACATCATTATCTAAGCTAAAATTTAGTAAATCAGTTATTAAAGTATTAATTATCCTAGGATTAGTATCTCCTAGAATTTCTTTGCAAAATTTAGGTATCTCATTTCGCTTAATAAGCCCCAACAAAATTGCATCTTCAATATCTCTTCCTATATATGAAATTGTGTCAGCAAATCTTACAGCAATTCCCTCATATGACATAGGAATTCTCTTTATTTTATTTTCATTAAAAGAATCTTCATATTCTCTAAAATGAACTTCCCAAGTTTTTCCGTTTCTCTTAAAGGGCTTCAATTTTTGTTCATTCACTTCACCATCATGACATAGAATACCATCAAGAACTTGCAATGTTAAATTAAGACCTTTTGCAGGTTTTTTTGGATATCTTTTTTCAAGATAGGAAAGCCACCTTATTCCTTGAGCATTATGACTGAAAGTACCCATATTGTATTTTCTACAGAGCTCATCTAAGAGTTGCTCTCCAAGATGACCATAAGGGGCATGACCCAAATCATGACCCAATGCGATAGCTTCTATTAAATCCGTATTTAACCTCAAAACACGTCCTAATTGTCTACTAACTCTGGAAACTAAAGTTACATGTAATGAACGATGAGTAATATTTGCATTATTTACATCAAAAAAAACTTGTGATTTATCGATATAACGACTAAAGGCTTTTGAATGGACAATTCGGTCAACATCTCTAAAGAAAGGGGGTCTAATATCTTCACTTTCTTCTTCATAATATCTAGTAGCTTCTGAATCCAAAATTCCATGGATGCCTACATTTACATCTCTTTTCATCCGGTTTCCTAATTGTTCAATTGTTCTTGGATCCATTGTTTTGTTATGTTATAATATTTAACTTATTATTCAACTTATCTTTAGATAAAAGATTAGAAAATCTCTCATTTAGATTTTTGTAATATGAAATATAGAATTCAAAAATTGTTTACTAAGAAAGAAAGTGTTTTTTCTTTAATTTTTAATAGATTTTCATTTATTAGCGAAATCATCCAAATTTTATACTGATTGCTTTATGGGGACAATCTTCCTTGCACCTTAAACATAAATTGCATTCACCTCTCCCAGTAAAGAATTCAAAAGGTTCTTCTAATATTCTAATTTGCTTTGGGCAAACTTTCTCACATATTCCGCACTCAGTTCTGCCTACACATCTCGCAGGGCTTCTAGATAATTTTAAAAAGGAATATTTACTTACAGTAGCGGCAACTGCCCCAAATGGGCAAAAATATCTACAATATATTCTTGGATACCATATTGATAAAGTTATGAGGATTAAATAGAAAAAGAAGACAAAAAAGGTTAATAAATCAGAAAATAATGGTGCTAAACTTCCACTCTTAAACATTTCTTTAATTATATTAGGGAAAAAAATAAAAATATATTCAGAAAGAGAAAAATATCCCAATGGTTTTCTAGCCAAGTCACCTAAATTAGCTCGAAAATCAGCATAAAAATCAGGATTGGCTGCTTTTAAAAGGCCTAAAGGAATAAGTATTATAAGCAAAAGAATTACAATTGCATATTTTATCTTCAATAAGGAATTATGATTAAGAATTCCCCCATTAATTTTTACTTTTTTCTTATTTGTTGGAATTGCCGCACATGCATCTTGAATTGTCCCTATAGGACAGATCCACCCGCAAAAAAATCTATTAGTAAATAATAAGACTAAAATGAGAATTCCTAAAAGTAGGAATGGAAAGATTCCTTCTATAATAAAGAAAAGGATATATTCAAGAAATCCTGCCCCTGTTGACAATCCATTTCTAGGAGAATTTAAAACAGGTAGAAATTTTATTACTCCTTCTAAACTTAATAAATTAATTGTGAAAATAATTTCTAAAATAATATAATTAATCAATAAAAAAGCTACAATTTGAACAATTCGTCTAACTATTGTAATCGATCGATTTTTTAATTTAGAGATTCTAATATTCAAACAATACCACTAATTCTATTTAGACATAGTAATTAATACTATTTAAAAAAATTAATTTTTAGAATGAAAATTAAAAAGGAATTTTAAATTTTAAATAAGTTCAGTAAAACTTCAAATTATGCAAAGTCCATTTTTAATACGCTAATGGTTTACTCTCTTTAATTTTATTGGTTCATGAGAAGAATAGTTTCCAAATTCTTTGGAGATTTCGTGGCTTTTCTGAGTTTTTTGTGTATCATTGTTGAGAGACTTACAGATTTCGATTCTTCGCCATGATTGACGATTACTAGTTTAGGTCTTGGTTGAATTCTCCGCAAAAATTGAGAAATTTGGCTCCTTGATGAGTGACCACTAAATCCTTCTAACGTGAAGATTTTTAAGTTAACTTTTACAAGTTGGGTCCTTCCTTTGGCATCTACATATTGAAATTCGCGAAAACCCTTTTGTATTCTGCTTCCTAGTGTTCCATTGACCTGATAAGAAACAAAAATTAATGAGTTGTTACTATCTTCAGCTAAAGCTTTAAGATATTGCACAGATGGACCTCCTATTAACATACCACTAGTTGCCATGATTATACAAGGCCCTCCCATTAAAATATCTTGTCTTTCATCTTGAGAACTTACAGTTTCAAAATAATCAGATAAGAAGGGATTTTTCCCTTGATGTAAAATCTTTTCTCTTAAATCTGAACTAAGAAAATCAGGATTTGCTGTATGAATTGCCGTTGCTTCTGAAATAAGACCATCAAGAAAGATTGGTACTCTATCAATAAGTCCTTTTGAAATATATTCTTCTAAGACGATTATTAATTCTTGTGCTCGTCCAACCGCTAAAACTGGAATTAAAACTTTTCCACCTCTTTTAAGTGTAGCATTCAAGATCTGCCTAAGTTCCCTTTCAGATTCTTGTCTACTTGGGATACGGTCCTGTGGTCCACCATAAGTTGACTCAATAAGTAAGCTCTCTACTCGAGGAAATTTGACAGTAGCTTTTTCTAGTAAACGAGTTTTTTGGAATTTGAAATCTCCAGTATAAACGAAATTATAGCCACCTTTACCAAAATGCAAATGTACCATAGATGAACCTAAAATATGACCTGAATTATGGAGAGTTAGTTTAATGTCAGGAGCAATGTCTGTCACTTTTCCCCAAGAAAGCGGAATAGTATGAAGTACTGCTTGCTTAACGTCTCTCTTAGAATAAGGTGGTGGAGTTCCTTCTTTTTCACAAATCTGTATAAAGTCTAATTGAAGCATGGTAGATAAATTACGAGTAGGTAATGTACAGTAAATGGGTCCACGATAACCATATTTATAAAGAAAAGGTGCAAGACCACAATGATCTAAATGGGCATGTGAAATAATAACCGCATCCAGATCTCTAATTGAGAATTCTGGAACATCGAAAAAGGGGAATTTATCAGTAGGATTTCCTACATTTAATCCCACATCTAATAACACATTACTATCTTTAGTTTGCATTAAAATACAAGATCTACCAACTTCACGAAATCCACCTAAAGCAGTTAATCTAATATTTAAATCTTTGAAAATAGTTGGTCTATGTATTCTTTTTCCTATTTGTAGTAAAATATCTTTTTGAGTTTGTCTTTCCTTTGTCAACATACCTCTTATTAGTTGAATTGTTCTTGAGTCCAATGGTGGAGTTCTAATTGTTTTAGGTTGCCAAAAAGTATTAGTTCTAATTTCCTTTAGGTTAATTCCTTTTTTACCTATAACTAAACCAGGTTTTACTGATTCAATTATCACTTCCCCTCGAGTGTGATCGAATTCAATAGCAGAGATCTCAGCTTCTTCCCCAACTAAATTTTTTATATAAACTTCAGTTTCTGAAGGATCTTTGCGTTTATCCACATTCCAACGAAAAACAACACGTTTCCGCATAGTTTTTGCCAAATCTTTTAGGATTGTTGAACTTTCAACCGCCTCAACATCAGAATTTTCTGAATATACTGCGATTTCAGGTCCCTCGAATTCAATTTTTTTAACCGTAATTTCTGGAGGGAGATTTTTTATAATTTCATTCTTAATTCTTTGTAATTCTCCTTCAAAACTCATAAATCTTCAATTTTTTTTATTATATTATATATTTTTCAATTTGATGTAAAAATCTTTGATTGTATCTTTATTTTTAAAATAGATGTTGTCTTTACTTAGAATTTAA
>JBHLNY010000008.1:0-29438 GCA_048941065.1 Promethearchaeota archaeon | reverse complement strand
AATAATTACATAAAATCAATATTTTCATTTTGAGGATAAATACTTTTATTTAATTTAAAGAATCTTATCTATAAATTAATTGTTTTAAGTTTTAATTTTTTAATTAAATATAATGCTTGTTTGTTTTATAAAGACATAAAGAATTTTTAATAAAATAAATTTTATTAAATCCTGTTAATAGAATTTTCAAACTAATAATTTGAATAATTTTTAAAGAAATCCTTAATAATTTCTATTATTATAACAAATATTCATTAGAAAGAAAGGTTAATGTCGAGGCTCTTAAAGCTTTTAAATTATTTCCTTAAAAAATTTAAAGAAATATCAATTCACACTTTGAGAATTCTGACAAGCCCACTTAGAGTTCTACCTGATTTTATCGTTATTGGGGCTCAAAAAGCAGGAACTACATCTTTATTCAATTATTTAATGGAACATCCTTCCATATTTCCTCCTTTTAAAAAGGAAATACAATTTTTTGACTTAAACTATAAAAAAGGACTATTATGGTATAGATCTAATTTTCCAACAAAAATATATAAATATCTAATTACAAAAGTTAGTTCTCGAAATTTTATTACTGGAGAAGCATCACCTTATTATATACTTTATCCACATGCTGCTAAAAGAGTTAATTCAAAACTAAATAAGATAAAAATAATCATTTTATTAAGGAATCCTATTAATCGTTCATTTTCTCAATATTTTCATACTATTAAGTCTGGTTCTGAAAATTTATCTTTTAAAGAAGCAATCAAAAAAGAAGATAAAAGAATTGAAGGAGAATTTGAAAAAATTCTAAAAGACGAAGATTATAGGAGTTCTCGATTTCCAGCTTTCGCATACCTAACAAGAAGTATATATATAAATCAGATTGAAAAATGGTTTGAATATTTTCCAAAAAATCAGATTTTAGTAATAAAAAGTGAAGATCTATTTGAAAAACCTAAAGAAACTTTAAAATTAGTTTTCAAATTTTTGAATATTCCAAATTGGACTAAAATAAAATATAAAAAGTATCATTCTGAAGCTGGGGGCAGAAAAATAGATGAAGAAACAAGGAATTATTTGAAAGAATATTTTAAACCTTATAATCTACAGTTATATGAATATTTAGAGAGAGATTTTTATTGGGATCAATAGTAGGTGAACTTTATTCTCACAATGAAAGATGTTCCTATTTTGAATTTATTTAATTACTTGAATTCTAACTTTTTCTGATAAATTAATTGACTTATATAAAGTATATTATTATGATACATTAAATAACATTAAATATCATTAAATATTATTAAAAACCATATATACTAAAAATTAATTTAAAAAAGTCTATAAAATGAGAGATATGACTGACGATGAATATAAAGTTGAATATACAACTGTTTCGATTCCTAAACCTCTTGTTGAAAAGATAAAAGAGCGAATGAAGGGAACAGGTTTTGCTTCAGTTTCAAGTTATGTGACTTATGTGCTTAGGCAAGTTTTATCTTCTATTGAAGAAGAAGAACGATCAAAACAAGCGTTTACTAAGGAAGAAGAAGAAAGAGTCAAACAGCGCTTACGAGATTTAGGGTATATTGATTAATTCTAAGATTTATAATAAAATGCGACAATTTTAAGAGGGTTTGATAATAAATGATTACGCCACATGGAGGAACATTAGTTAATAAAGAATTACCTAGAATTGAAAAAGAAAGAATATTAAGAGAAATTGAAGAATTTGACAAAATAAAAGTTAAACCAGAGACACTTAAAGTAATTAAAAATATCAGCTTTGGAGTTTTCAGCCCATTAGAGGGATTTATGAATGAGAATGATTATCACTATGTATTAGATACGATGTACTTGGAAAGTGATGTTCCTTGGCCATTTCCAATTACTTTGGACGTCTCAAATGAAGAGCTTAAGAATATTAAAACTGATGATAAAATAATTCTTATAAATTGTAATGGAAATCCTATTGCACTAATGAATATAGAAACCATTTTTAATTATGATAAAAAGCAGTATGCAGAAAAAACATATGGTACAATTGACCAGACCCATCCTGGAGTAAAAAATGTTTTTAACTATAAAGAGAAACTAATTGGGGGAGAAATTTTTTTAATTAACGAACCTAAGTCAACTTTTCCAGATTTAGATTTAAAACCAATTGAAACTAGAGTATTGTTCAAAGAGAGAGGCTGGGATAGAGTTGTAGCATTTCAAACACGGAACCCGCCTCATTTAGGACATGAATACGTTCAAAAAGCTGGTTTGACATACGTGGATGGCCTTTTTATCAATCCTGTAATTGGAAAGAAGAAAACAGGAGATTTCTTAGATGAAGTGATAATTGAGACGTATAAAGTACTCATAAAAGAATATTATCCCAAAGATAGAGTTATTTTAAGTACATTTGAAACAGAAATGAGATATGCTGGTCCTAAAGAAGCAATTTTCCATGCTATAGCAAGAAAAAACTATGGATGTGATCACATCATTATTGGTAGAGATCATGCTGGAGTTGGTGATTTTTATGGTCCTTATGATGCTCATTTTATTTTTGATAATTTTCCAGATTTAGGTATTGAGCCAATTAAGTTTAGATCTTTTTCAAAATGTAGTAAGTGTAATGCGATTGTTAATGATAAAATTTGTCCTCATCCTCCCGATATGCAAAATTATTTTGCAGGTAGAGAGATTAGAGCAGCATTACAGGCTGGAAAACCCCCTAGCACAGAGGTTATGCGCCCAGAGATAGCTGAAGTAATTTTAAGATATGATAATCCATTTGTAACTTAACTTTTTTAATGATTTGAGTTGAACAATTACATTTTCAAAAATTCCTAATTATGAGAAGTAATAAAAATAAGTTAGTGATTATTGGTTTGGATTGTGCTACTCCAAGAACTATTTTTGAAGATTTTAAAGAGGATATTCCTAATATAAAAAGATTGATGGATTCAGGAGTTTATGGAAAACTTAGAACTTCAGATCCTCCTATTACAATACCTGCTTGGATGGTAATGTCAACTGGGAAAAAAGCAGGTACTTTAGGATTATACGGTTTTAGACATAGGAAAAAAAATTCATATGATGATTTCTGGATAGCAAGCTCCTATAACATCAAAGAACCAAAAGTATGGGATATTATTGCTAAAAAAGGATTAAAATCTTGTATAGTAGGAGTACCCCCTACATATCCAGTTCAAAAAATTAACGGTTATTTAGTTTCTGGGTTTATTACTCCCGATAGTTCTGTAGAATTCACTTATCCACCAGAATTGAAAGAAGAAATTATGGAAAATATTGGAGATTATATATTTGATGTTAACTTTAGAGTTGACAAGAAAGAGATTTTATTAGAAGAAATTTATAAAATGACAGAGATCCAGTTTAAAACTATAAAATATTTAATGCAAAATAAAGATTGGGATTATTTTAAATTCATATTAATTGGATTAGACAGATTTCACCATGCATTTTGGAAATTTTTTGATAAGGAACATCCTAAATATTACCCTAATAATAAATTTGAGGGGGAAATGAGAAAATATTATATTTATCTTGATAAATTAATCGGAGAACTCCTAGAATTATTAGGTGAAGAGACTATTGTAATGATTGTATCAGATCACGGCGCAAAAGCAATGAAAGGTTTAATTTGTGTAAATATGGCACTAGAGGAACTAGGATTGTTGAAATTTAATACGAAACCAAAACCAAGAACAAGAATTGGACAAGCAGATATAGATTGGAATAATACCTACGCTTGGGGTTGGGGAGGATATTATGCCAGGATATTTTTAAATTTAAAAGGGAGAGAACCGAATGGGCTTATAGATGAAGAAGATTATGAGGATATGCGAGAAAAAGTTGCAAAAAAACTTAAAAGTATAAAGGATGTCAATGGAAATCCAATGAACACTAAAGTATACAAACCAGAAGAATTATATGAAATTATAAGGGGAGATGCACCTGATCTAATGGTATATTTTGATGATTTGAATTGGAGATCTGCTGGAACTGTCGGATATGACTCAAAGTATTTAGATGAAAATGATACGGGTCCAGATGATGCGGTACATGATTGGAATGGGGTATATATAATTTATGATCCAAAAAAGAAAATAGGAAAAAACTTAGGATTAAAAAATATTCTTGATATAGCACCTACTTCTTTGAAAATTTTAGGTTTAGAAATTCCCATTGATATAGAAGGTAAGATAATAGAATTTTAAATAGAGGAAACAAAAATATGGAACATAAAGGTTTTACATTGTGGTTTACTGGGCTTCCATGTTCAGGTAAAACTGTCTTAGCAAACGCGGTAGCTGATGAATTAAGAAAAAAAGGAATGAAAGTAGAACGTCTTGATGGCGATATAGTTAGAAAGAGCTTAACGAGAGATTTAGGGTTTACTGAAGAAGATCGAAATATGAATATTGAAAGAGTTACATTTGTGGCTAAACTATTGACTCGTAACGGAGTTGCTGTTCTTGCTTCATTTGTATCTCCATACAATAAAATCAGAGCTTATTCTCGAAAGGAAATTGGTGATTATATTCTAGTCTATGTAAAATGCTCTCTTGAAGAGTGTGAAAAAAGAGATTTAAAAGGAATGTATGCAAGAGCTAGAGCTGGTGAAATAAAAGATTTCACAGGGATAGATCACCCTTTTGAGGAACCAAATGAAGCAGATATTATTGTTGAAACTGATAAACAGACAGTTGAAGAAAGTAAAAAAATTGTATTAGATGAATTAATGAAAATGGGATATTTATCAATTTGATGATCTATCAATCAAAGCTAAATATCTTTTATTTTTTTCAAAATAGAAATAAAAAAAATTAGATTTTTATTTTTTGTTTTTTAATTAGGATTATCGAGATTATAGATATTACGCTTATTATTATTAGTAAGCTATATCCAGGTATATCCGGTTTAGAACTCGGAGGAAGGGGTCCAATAGTGAAATATCTAATATCAGATTCATAAAGAGTACCGATAGTATCATTTCCATATAATTGTATTGAATGAGTACCATTCAATGGAAATGGTATGGTCGTATCGCCTAAGATTGTTATATTACTCTGTTTATCTAATGAATATCCTAACCAATCAGCATCAAAATCACTAGTAAAGATTAATCTTAATCCTTCCATTAAATTATCACCTATATCATAACTAGAATCCCAACTATATCCAATAGCATCATAGTACGCTGTAGCTCCTGATTGATCATAATTAGAAGCAAGTCTTACTCTTTCAATGGCAACACTATTCAGAGTAAAATCATAAGGTCCATATTGAGTGTTATTAATCCAGATATAAAAAGTATCCGCTGCTAAACCCATATATCCACCATTCCCACACTCAAAATCGACTCTTACATGATACCATGTGTTATCTAAGGCAATACAAATGTTATAAAAAGCCATACTAGGTAATCGATATTGAAAATTATCATGAGAAATCCTTATGAATACTCTTGTTTCTGTGCTATCATGTAATTGAAGTGCGTTTACATATGCAGCATCTGGCGTATATATCCAATATTCTATCGAACCAGATTCTTGAATAGATTTGAGGTTGTTGTATAATGAATATACTCCAGCAAGATTTCCATCATATACCTTAAGAAGTTTATTATGGTCACCAATGCTAGCTATGATTTCACCATAGCAAATACTAGCGCTATCATCAAGATCTACAAATGCTATATCTGTACTCGTAGCCCCATTTATTTCATTTTCGAAACCATATATTCCTGGATAATAACCGCTCATGGGTTTAGCATAAGTCTTATTCTCAGGACTTATGATATCAATATCCTGTTGATTCAATTTTATTTTGTTATCATTAATACTACTCGATATGTAAATTGAATCTTTAGTGAAGAAAGAAAAATTAAAGGTTATTAAAAGACTTACAATAAATAATGATATAAGAATAGTTTTATAATTCAATTTTATCATTGGAGTTCAATTTTTTTATTTAAAGCTATTTAATATAATATTAGTATAAACAATGTTATAAATATTATGTACTCTGGTAAAGAAGGAATAAACTTATTCGTTCTAACGCTTTAATAAAAATAATTTAACTTTTGATTGATTTATTTGAATATTTTAATAATAGTTCTATTTTATTTTTAATATTCTGCTCATTCAGACCGTAAAAATTCAGTACTTTATCTCTGTTTCCTGATTGGCCAAATGAATCTTCAATACCAATAAATTTTATACGAAGAGGACAATTTTCAGAAATAATTCTTGCTAATATACTTCCAAATCCACAATAAATATTATGCTCTTCTATTGTTACAATTCCATTCATATATTGTATTTCTTTTTTTAGTGTTTTTATGTCTATTGGTTTAATAGTTGAAAGATTTATTATTTTTAAAGAAATTTTCATTTCTTTTTCGATTTTTGGAGCAAGATTCAAGGCTAATACACTACCATAACCAGTTCCTATTAAGCAAATATCATCTCCTTCTTTTAATATATCAGGCTTTCCAATGGAAAACCTATAAGTATCATCATGGATTTTTGGAAAAGTACCCCTCGGTAATCTAATGTAAAAAGGACCTATTGTATCGAAGGTATATTCTAACATTTTTACCAATTCACGATTATCTGATGGTATTAAAATCTTTAAACTAGGTAGTGTAGCCATTAAACTTAGGTCTTCAAGAGCATTGTGAGTACTACCATCCTCGCCTACAAATCCTCCGTGGGTTGTTATTATTTTAATATTCAAATTGTCATGACAAGCAAGCCTTATGAATTCCCATGCCCTTCCTGTTGTAAATATACAAAAACCACTAACTACAGGTATTTTTCCTGAGATAGCAAATCCTAATGATGTACCGACCATATTCTGTTCAGCAACACCCATATTAAAAAATCTATTGGGGAATTTATTTGCAAATAAAGATGTCCTAGTAGAAGAAGATAGATCAGCATCTAAAACTACTATATCTTTATTTTTCGTGCCAATATCAACTAAAAAATTTCCAAAAGTATCTCTAAGATCAGATTCTGTTATCTATTATTCACCTTAAACTAACTTTCTTTCAATATTTTCAAGTTCCTTTAGAGCATTTTCATACTCTTGTTTTTTTGGTGCGCGTCCATGGAATTTTTTCGTGTGTTGCATGAAAGAAACGTCTGCACCTTTAATTAGATAAGATATGATTACTATAGGCTTTCCTATAAATTCTTTAGCTCTTTCAAAACTTTTTATCACTTCATTTGAGTTTGACCCATCGATTTCAATAACCTCCCATCCAAAAGCTCTCCATTTTTCAGCTAGTGGCTCTAAAGCCATTATTTCTTCCGTGAATCCATCTATTTGTATTCCATTACGATCAACAATAGCAATCAGGTTATCTAATTTATAATGACTTCCAGCTAGTGCAGCTTCCCAGATAGATCCTTCATCTAATTCACCATCTCCCAATAAAACATAAACTTTTCTCTCTCGTTTATCTAGTTTTGCTGCTAAAGCACATCCAACTCCTACTGATAAACCCATACCTAACGATCCTGTAGTTATTTCTATACCATATTCTGGAGTTTTAATTGGATGCCCCTGCAACTTAGAATTAAATTTTCTTAAAGTAAATAATTCGTCCTTTTTGATAAAACCTATATTAGACAAAACGGCGTATAAAGCAGGAGCTGCATGACCTTTGCTTAAAATGAATATATCTCTATTTTCCCATTGAGGATTGCTACGATTTATGTTCATAACATTATTATAAAGGAGATAAATAATATTAGCACAAGATAATGAGCCCCCCAGATGGCCTGATTGTGCTTGATAAATCATTTCTATTATATCTTTTTTAATTGAGAGGATTTCAAGCGAAAGTTTTTTTTCTTCTGCCTTTGATAATTCCATTATTATACCTGATTTACAAATTTATTTATCTTCTAGATTAGCTGAAATGTAATCACGGAGCTTGAGTGAATCATAAAACTCTACTGGAGGTAAGGAAGCACTAAGTGCAGCACTGAAAAGTGCAAGCCTTACAGCATCAAATACCTGAATTTTAGCGGCAAAAGATAAGCCTAGAGTTGCCATTATAACACTCCCAACTGCTACATAACTTCTAGCAGGTTGTTTTAAAATGGGTAGAATTTTTTCTATTTTTTCATAGTTTTTAGAGAAAAGATAAGATTCCAATTCTAAGAAATTAAGTAAAACGTGATCACATTTAGATGAATTTAAAATTCTCTTTCCCGCTATTGAAATACTTGTTTCGGTGCAACAATCAATAGAAAAAGTTTGCAGTGCTTTTTGAAGGTTCATTTTAATTAGATCCACATTTTCATAAAGATAATAATTTGATACGGTAGGTCTTACAATTATAGGGATGTTGTTATAAATTTCTCTCAACTTTTTTAAGAGCTTTTGAATGAACAGATCCTGAAATAACCCACCAATCCCATAATCTAAGATTAAAATTGCTTCGATATCTTGAGATCTATTTTCTAATAATCTAAAAAATTTATCAATCATAGACTCAGAAATATTAACATTATAATCTGTTTCTAAGCGTAAAACATGTTGATTCATTGCTTTTACTCGTGTAATTTGTGGTGTTGTTAAGTTTTTATCTATTAAGATACCAGAAGTATCTATATTTAGTTCTTTAATTTTTTTTAAAAATAAATTTCCTTCAAAATCATCTCCAATGATTGTACAGATTTCAGGATTGCCGCCTAAAGATTTTAAAAATTGTAGAACTAATCCACTTGCTCCAATATAAGCAATGCTATTATCTATTTTGATGTTAGGGACTGGTGCATCAGGAGAAATAGTATCCGCATTTCCAAAGATATATTTATCTATCAGAGCATCTCCAATAATTAGGATTTTCTTACTTTTCCACTCCTTTATTGCATCATTAAGAGACATTTTAAAAGAAATTATTTATTTTTTAATTTAGTTTGGAGTTTTTCCCAATCCTTAAGGAAATCTTCTATGCCCTTATCCGTGTTTGGGTGTTTAAACATTTTTTCTAGAACTGTAAATGGTATCGTAGCAATATGGGCACCGATCTTAGCTGCTTCTATAACATGTCTTGTGTTTCTAACCGAAGCCACAATAATTTCAGATTTGAAATCATATGCATTAATAATATCCATTGTTTCCCAAAGCATATCTATTTCATTCTGACCATTATCCATCAGTCTTCCTATAAATGGACTAATAAATGATGCCCCTGCTTTTGCAGCTATAAGAACTTGATTTTGTGAAAAAACGAGAGTCACATTTGTTTTTATTCCTTCAGCTTCAAGAATTTTAACTGCTTTAATTCCATCCTTAGTCATTGGAATCTTAATCACAATATTGGGAGCTAATTTTGCTAATTCCCTTGCTTCTTTTACCATTTCCTCTGTCCTTAATCCAATAACTTCTGCACTTACAGGGCCATCTACAATTTCGCAAATCTTTTTAAGCTGTTCTATAGGTTCAACCCCTTCTCTTGAGAGTAATGTGGGATTTGTTGTGACCCCATCAATAATACCTAATTCTTGCATGTCTTTAATCTGTTTCAGATTTGCTGTATCTATAAAAAACTTCATAATTTTTACCCAAATTTACATTTTTTTAATAGATTATAATAATGAATTTAATTATAAATTTTTAGCAAATTCTAATAAATTTTCATAAATAAAATCTGGTTTAATAGAATCTATTTTTTTACTTTCTTTTGTTCCATAACCAGTTAAAACTAATATAGTTTTACAATTTACTAATTTACCTGTTTCAATATCAATAAGGGTATCTCCTACGATAAATGAAGCTTGCAAGTCAATATTATACTTTTTTTGAGCTTTTAAAATCATACCTGGATTAGGTTTTCTGCAATCACATACACCTGTAAAATCTGGATGATGAGGACAATAAAAAATATCATCTAAGTATAAACCATTTTGAATTAAGATACTTCTCATTTTCTTATGTATTTGTTTGAGAGTCTCTTCTGAGAAAAAACCACGAGCTATCCCTGCTTGATTTGTTATAACTATTAGAAGAAATCCTTTTTGTTTTAAAATTTTAAGAGCTTCTATAGATCCCGGAATAAATTCAAAATAATCGGGATTTGATAAATAGCTTACTTCCTTATTAATAACACCATCTCTATCTAAAAAAATGGCACGATTTTTATTAGTCATATTCATCTGAATTTTTTAATGCATGAATTATAGCATTTGGATCTTTTGCATTTAAAATTGTGCTAGCACTACTTAAAATATCTGTATTCTTTAATTTTCTTGCATTTTCAAGGTTTACCCCACCATCAACATCAATTATAAAATCAAATTTGTTCTTAAATTCTGCTAAATTGTTTATCTTTTGGATAGTACTCTCTATAAATATCTGACCGGACCACCCTGGATTAACAGACATTACTAATACAATATCTATTTTATCTAGATAAGGTACAATTTTGGATATTTTTGTATCTGGATTAATGGCAATTCCCACCTTTTTATTCCTTAATTTTACTTCGTTAATAATTACTAATTTATCTTCATCATTTTCAAAATGAAAAACAAAATAATCTATATCTTCGATAATCTTATCAATATATTGAAATGTATTGTTAACCATCAAATGTGCAATTACTGGAATATCGTAATACTGTTTTAATAATCCAAAAATATCTAAATTGATATTTGTGTTGTCAACAAATCTTCCATCCATTACATCTACATGTATATAATCAATATCTTTTAATTCCTTTAGGATCAAAGGATTAAAGTTATCTCTTGCGTGAATTGAAATAGCAACTTTTTTCATATCTAATTTACTTATCCAAATAGTTCCTTTTCGACTAAATAACAAATGATATGTCCTACTGTAATATGTCCTTCTTGGATTCGAGGAGTATCAACGGAAGGTATTTTTAAGCAATAATCTACTATGTTTTCAATTTTATTTTCTTTTTGCCCAGTAAATCCAATAGTAATAGCACCTTTCTCTTTTGCTTTTAACAAACCTTTTATTACATTTGGAGAATTTCCTGAAGTGCTTAGTCCAATAGCAATGTCACCTTCCTCTACAAATGAAGATACTTGTCTTTCAAACACTTTGTCATATCCAAAATCATTTGCAGTAGCAGTAAGAACTGATGTATTAGTATGAAATGCTAGAGAGGGAAGTGATTCACGATCTTTATAAAATTTTCCCACAAATTCTGCTGCGATATGTTGAGCATCTGCTGCGCTCCCGCCATTACCAAAAAGAACTACTTTTTTCTTATTTCTATATGTTTTGATAATTTCTTCAGAAATTTTACAAATAAGAGGTGTTAATTCTTTAATCCCTTCCTTAACTTTAATATTATCATCCAATATGGATATTATTTCATTTTCCATAATCATCAATTTTGTTACTCTTTTTATTAATTAATTACTTAATTTCCAAACCTCTAATCCCTTTGGATTAAAATGAAAATTAACTATTTTTCCCCCAATTTCTTCTAATTCTTTTATAACATCAAATTTTCTACCTGACTTAGAGAATAACAATAAATGACCACCACCTCCCGCACCAAGCAATTTACCTCCTAAAACACCATATTTCATTGAAGTTAAGTAAAAATTTTCGATGTTTTTATTTGAAATTTTTGAACTTAAGCTTTTCTTCGCTACCCAACCTTTATGTAAGAATTCACCGAATTTGTTTAATTGACTTATATCTTTAGATTCTATCATCTCTCTCATTGAATAGGCAACATCTTTTAGATCTTGCATTGCTTCCATATAAGATTTTTTTCAATTTCATAACCTTTTAAAACTTCAACTTGAATTTCAGAGGAAAAGTGCGATCCTCCAATATAACAAAGGATTAAATTATATTGTAACTCATTTACCATTTCTTCTGTTGTTTTTAATGGGGTTACATTTATATAATGGTTAAATTCAATGAAATTAAATCCACCATATGCTGCAGCGAACTGATCTTGATATCCTCCTTTTTGTTTTAATTCAACTCGTTCTATCTCACAAGCTTTTAATGCAATATCGTGTTTATTTAATTTATAATTATAATATTCATTAAATCCACCTATAAGTGCTACACATAACGAAGATGACCCTCCCATACCTGATCCTGCTGGTAATTCTGAATAAGTTGTAATATTAAACCCATCTTCAATGTTTAAAACGTTTATAACTCCCTTAAATATCTCAAAATCTCCTTTATAATCTCTATCTCCAATATTAAACGATATTTCTTTATTTCTATTAATAGAAAAAACTTGAACTCTGTTATCATCTCTAGGTTCTATAGAAACATATATATGACGATCAATAGTAGTACTGATAACACATCCTCCGTGCTCTGTACAATATGGAGGCATATCAGTACCTCCACCACCAAAGCTTATTCGAAATGGTGCTTTAGAACGAATAATCATAGTAGTAAGAAATTTTTAATTTGAATTTTTAGAAAAATTCTACATTTAATAATGATTTAATTAATTGTGTATTAAAAAATCCTTTAAATTTTTTGGCTGTTTTTTAAAAATTATAATAACATTAAAAGGAAAATAATATTGAAATTTACCATGGATAAAATAATTGTTACCGGAGCAAATGGGTTTTTAGGGTCTCATTTAATTGATTTTTGTATATTAAATAATTTTGAAGTTTTTGGTTTAGATAGACCTAATCAAACTTATAGGAATTTAAGTCATTATACTGAAGGAAAATTAAATTTTTTAAAGAAAGAATTGCAAGAAAATTTTGGAGAATATATACAAATTCCAACAGATAACGAGAAATTAAAAATTATAGAATGCGATATAAAAAATGCAGGTCTAATGGAGAAAATAATCAATAGCGTTAAACCAAAGTTTATTTTCCATTTTGCAGCACAACCCCATGTGATACCTTCATGGGAAAATCCTGTAGAAACTATTGAAACAAATGTTATTGGGACAATAAATATCTTTGAAATAATCAAGAAGTATAAAATTAATACAAGAATTATAGTTGCATGTACTAGTGCTGAATATGGTACAACTACTTCATTAAATCGTCCTTTAAATGAGAAAGATCCATTATTAGCAATTCACCCTTATGGAATTAGTAAAATCGCTACAGAACTCCTTGCTCGTCAATACTATATAAATTTTGGAATAGAGATTATAAATTTAAGATTCTTTAATCAAACAGGTCCAAGAAAAGTTGGAGATGCATGTTCTGATTTTATATCTAAGGTAGCTAAAATTGAGTTAGGATTAATGGAACCAGTAATTCAAGTAGGAAATTTAAACCCCTATCGGGACTTTACGGATATAAAGGACTCATTAAAAGCAATATGGTTAGCGGCAATAAAAGGAAAACCTGGTGAAACATATAATATTTGCTCAAATAGAAAAATTCAAATTCGTGAGATTTTAGAGAAGGCTTTAAGCTTTTCAAGGAAGAATATAAACATAATTGAGAATGTTCCTAGTAAATTAAGAAGAACTGATGAGGACGTCATTCTTGGTGATAATTCAAAAATACAAGAAGAATTGGGCTGGGAAATAACAATATCTTTAGAAGATACTCTTAGTGATATGTTTGATTATTGGTTAGAATTTTATAGAAAAGAATATAAAAATAAGTAATCAAGAAAATATCAACCCTATAAGAATTTTTAAGAGAAAAAAATAAAAAAATTATTATTTTATAATTAATATTGTACTAGATTCATGATCTTCTTGATAATATTAACATTACTACACCTAATGCTGCTAATGCTCCGCCTCCAGCTCCTAAAGTAATGAGTAGTGTATTTCCAAGATTATAAGGCTCCATTGGTAAGTCTCTATCATCTTTTGCTAATTTATTGACAATAATATCTCTAAACTCTGGCAACCAATCAAGAATTTTGGTCATTTGTGCATCTGATATACCACCATTTTGTAGTTTCAATGTATCATATATTGTATTACCAGGTTTTGCTTTGTACCATTCCTTTATCCCACTAATAGTAACAAGCGAATATTCGCTTCCTTCATTCCAAAGTAATGCAGTTTGTAAAAGTGTCAGACCTGTTGCTCCTTCTGTTAATCCTACTTCAAAATAGGGTGGTCCATAAATAGGTGGATCACGTCGACTTAGAAATCCGTCAGGAAGAATTGGTAAACCATTAATTGTTCCATTTGCCCATTGTTCATAGAATGCAAATTGGGCGAGTTGGGGAACAGTATATCCAGTATCATAATAAAGGAGCTGAGGTACTCGTACTAAGATAAATGCACCCAACCATGTTAGAAGTGTTCCCATTTCAGCTATAGATAGACTAAACGTCGATTGTAATTGAGCTTGGAGAGTAGTATCACCTAGAACTGCACCAAGCCAATCTTCTATACCATTAGGATTAACAAAAGATTCACTATTTGCTACGTTCCAAAGATCCATAGTTGAACTGAGAGTAATACCACTTGGAGCGGGTAAACCCACTTCAAAGTAAGGGAATCCAACCCAAGAGGCATTAAGTTGACTTAAAAATCCTGTAGGTAAAACAGATTTACCCTGAATAGTACCATTTGCCCATTGTTCATAGAATGCTAGCTGAGCAAGTTGTGGAATTGTTAATCCTGTTTCAGCAAAAATTAGTAGCGGTGTAAGATTTGTAATGAAATTCCCTAACCAACCTAATAATATTGTCAGTTGTAAAGGTGAGAGACCAAATGTTATTATTAATGTAGTTTGGTTAGGAATACTACCCAGCATTGCACCAATCCATATCTCAATACCACTATCATTTACAAAGGATAATAGATCTGAATCATCCCACAAATCCATACTAGTTAGTAATGTAATGTTAGTAGGGTTCGGAACACCTGCTTCTAAACCGTAAGTACCAGGAGGTATTCCAGACTTGAAAAGACTCAAATCAATTCCATCTTCAACAAGTGTGCCATTTGTCCATTGAGCATGGAATAATATTTCAGCATACTGTTCTATAGTTAACGGAGCATATTGAGATTTAACCACAACTTCCCATAAATAGTTACTAATATAACCAGCAAGAGCTTCAAGTTGAGACCATGTAGCATTGTAATAGAATTGCATTGTAGCATTTACACCAGGCACTCCTAAAGATGCATTAAGATAGAGTTCCATATAACCTAAAAGACCTAATCCCAACTCAAGATCAGTAATTAATCCTGGTAAAGGTCCATTACCATATAATAAATAATCTTGAGCGTTCGTGGTATAACTGAGATTAACAATGTTGGGATTACCTAATAAAGTATCATAATAATCTGAGACTCCTTGTGGAATTGTTGGTATAAATGGAGAATAATCTGCTTGAAATGTTGGACTGTTAAAGAAATCTTCTTTAGCAATAACATAACTACCAGCTACAGCTGCAGCTCCATCGATTGTCTGGTTAATTGCTTGAGCGGCCCCTGAACCATTGATTATAAGAGGTAATTGAGCTATAGCCTCATCCTTTAGTTCATCTAGGACTTGGGGTGTAGCTAGACTTGGAAGTTGCCCTTGTAATTGTATGAGTGCTTCTGCTTCAATTCCTAAAAGAACATCTGGAGTTGCTAATCCTGGGATTTGTTCTTCTAAAGATGGAACCGCGTCATCTTGAATCTTTAAAAGTGCTTCAGGTACTCCTTCATAGACTTCATCAATTAAATATTGGTTTAAGAAAAATCCTGTTGGAACTAAACCAGCACCAGCAGCTAATAAAACTATTGCAATAATTAATTTAGATTTACTAGACATTTTTTCTCATTTTTTTTACTTTAAAAAGAGTTAATATATATTTTACTAGTGTTTTATTTAAAACTTACTACAAAAAATATAACTAAAATTACCCCCATATTTATTCGCTATGAACAAAAAAAAATGGTTAGTAATAAAGAAATTAAAATTTAGACTATATTTTTTTGAAGTTAAATGTTATCGATTTAATGTTATCTTCTCTAAGTGTAGAATCGCAATATGGACACTTTAATTCAGTTGTTTTCTTGAATTTGGAAAGTAAGTTTTCTTTCAATGAAGCAGAACAATCTTTATTAGGACAAATATTTAGTTTTCCGAAAACTTTATCTTTTTCTTGCTTTAGATTATCCAATAAAATTTTAATCCCTTTCGCACTTACTTTATCTGAAATAATTTGTTTACTTTTTCCAAGATATTCCTTCAAATATTCAGATTTAGTTCCAATTATCAATTCAATTTCTTCTCCGACTTTAAAATTATTTTTTTTACGGGAGAATTGAATATTTCTAATCAAATCATTTACTATTCGTTCAGATAAGAGATCATCATCAAGTGATATGTCTAAATAAACATAACCGAACCTGGATTCCGCTTTAATTAAATTTTTTGATGGTTTGACCAACTTCACAATTTCTAGTTCCTTTACATTTCCCACTTTCTTGATTATTTCAGGAAATTCTATTTTTGGCATTCCTTCTTTTGGTTCTATAATGATTTTTTTGTTGGGCCATCTTAATCTTATCTTGTTTTCATCCTTTATCGATCTAATAATTTCTATCAATTCTCTTGTAAAATGCATTTGTTCCTCTAATTCTAAATCTATAATTCTCTTATCATATTCAGGCCAATCTTGTAAATGAATGCTTTTTGTCTCTTCTAAACCAAGTGATTTTAAGTTTGGTTTATACATTTTAAGAAAAATTTCTTCGCTGATCATTGGATTAATCGGAGCTAATAACAATAAAACATCAAATAAAACTCTATAGAGAACAGTCATTATTAAAAGCTTATTGGGATCTTCAGAATAAATATCAAGTTTTTCCCGATTTAACATTATATACCATCTACTTATATCATTAACAATCAAATCTCTTAATTCATTTGTAATCCACGGCAATTCATAATTATCAGCTAATTCAGTAACTTTTTTAACTGTCGAGTTTACTCTTGAGAGCATCCATTTATCTAATCTACTAAGAGATTTTTCATTAAGTTTAACCTTAGAAGGGTTGAATCCAGCTAAATTAATTTTTTCATTAGCGTAAACATATATATTCCAAATTGTATTTATGATCTTATATGTATCAGCATACTCTTTTACTACAAAATTAAAATCCCTACCTGGTTGTGTTACACCTAGTGAATAAAAGCGAAAAGTTTCAATTCCTTTTATATTTGAGTAAGATTTTTTTTTTTTAAGTTCTTCTAAAGAACCATCAATAAGATGTTCGGGGTAAATTTGAGTTCCTTTTGATTTGCTCATTTTTAATTTTTCTCTTAAAGTCCAGCCATGCATGTAACAAGCATTATAATTTTTACGGTGAGATGAAACCATTGCACTGCATAATAGAGTATTAAACCACCCTCTTATCTGATCTTTGCCTTCAATTATAAAATCTGCAGGAATCCATGTATCAAAATGACTTTCTCCATCGTAAACTTCATGGGCAGCCCACATCACTGAACCTGAATCTAACCAAACATCTAGAATGTCGGGAATTCTTTTTTTTGTACCTTTATTACACTTTTTACAATCCCAAGTGATTTTATCAATCCAAGGACGATGCAAGTCTTCAGGACATTCTCCAGCTATTTCTTTTAGTTCTTTTGCTGAGCCAATTACTGTTATATCTCTACATTCCTCGCTATCACATATCCAAACACTTAATGGTATACCCCAAAAACGTTGTCTTGATATACACCAATCTTTTAAGGTAGATAACCAACTTCTAAACCATCTATTTCCTGCCCAGTCTGGAACCCAATATATTTCATCATTTTTTTCCAGCAACTCAGGTACAAGACTTTCTGTCTTAAAGAACCATTGATTTGTTGCTCGGTATACCAATTTTGAATCACATCTCCAACAATGGGCATATTCATGTTCTAACTTATCAGTTAATATTAATGTTCCTTTCTCTTTCAACAAATTCAAGATTTCTTCATTAGCATCAAAGACAAATCTCCCTTCAAACTTTCCCGCTTTTTTTGTGTATTCACCTCTTATATTTACGGGTGTAAATACAGGAATGTTATTAGCAACACCTACTTCAAAATCTTCAGGACCATGCCCAGGAGCCGAATGTACTAAACCAACACCCTCTGAAGCTGAGACATATTCACTAGATAATATAATTGAATGAACCGTATCACTCTGTTTCGCCAATTTCTTCTGATATGGTACTTCTTCTAATAAAGGATGTATATATTTCATCCCTTCTAAATCTTCACCTTTATACTCTTCTACAATCTTATATTTATATCCCAATTGTCCTGAGAGAAGATGAGTTATTGAAACCTTTGAAAGTATCCAATATTCATCAAGATCTTCAATATATATTTTAGCATATTCAGCAAAAGGATTTGCCATAATAGCTTCGTTAGCTACCAATGTCCAAGGAGTTGTTGTCCAGATTATAAAATATGTTTTTTCCATATCGACAGATTTTATCTTTAAAAATAAGCTTGTATCTTCAATATTTTTATATTCATGCTCATGTTTAGCTAAAGCTGTAGCACATCTAGGACAACAATTCAATGGTCTATAAAATTGATATAATAGATCATTCTCCCAAGCTTTTTTTAAAGTCCACCACGCACCTTCAATATAACTATTTTTATATGTAATATAGGGATTATCCCAATCCCAAAAGTAACATCCTAATCGTTTAAATTGCTCATTCATTATCTTAAGATTTTTTTGGGCATATTCCTTACAACCTTTTATAAATTTATCTACACCATAATCAAGAATTTCTTGTTTATTCTTAATTCCTAACTCTTTTTCCATCTGAACTTCAATTGGTAATCCATGAGTATCATATCCCGGTGTGTCTGTAACCTTAAAACCTCTCATTCGCTTATATTTTATTAAAAAGTCTTTTAAAACTTTATTCCATACAGTTCCAATATGGATTAAGCCTGTTGTATAAGGTGGTCCATCAATAAATCGCCAGACTTCCCTACCTTCCTCTTTTTTCCTTATTAAGGAGTATATCTTTTCTCTCTCCCAAAATTCAAGTATATTTTCTTCTAACTTCGGCAAATTTAGTTTTTTATCTAAAATTTCCACAAGAATCATCTAATTGAAAATGTGAATGTTTATTATAAGAATATCAAGTTAAAAAATTTAATGAATTCAACTTAAAACTTATAAGTGTGAATAATGAATTTAAAAAACATATAATCGCATTTAAAATGAAATCCCATTTTCAATTTGGGTAAATTAGGTTGAACAAAAGTTTATTACAGTAATTATAACATTTTTATAATCTGAACAAAGGTTAACTATAGAAGGAAAAATATGAAAATTTTTTTAAGGGTGTCTTAAACAGAATCCACATTTTCCAAAAGATCTAATCGTTTGTTCCCAACAATGATTGTGATATGCTCTGTCACAGTGGGGACATGCTGTGTAGCATGGTTCCTTTTCTCTTGAGGCTGCTATTTTTATTCCGCATGTAGGACATTCTATTTTATGGCAAATAACACAAGAAACTACAGATACTTCAAATATTTTTTTTGAGATTAAATTAAACAAATCTATAAGATAACTAAAAGGTGTCCATTCATTAAAGAAGTCTTTAAAAGAAGTATGTAAATCATGTTTGATTTTTTCATGAGAATCTAATTCAAATTCATTTAATACTTTTACTTCAGGTAGTTTTAGAGGATATTCTCTTGGTAATTGAATTTGAAATTGGAATGTAATATCTTCTGTTTTCATTTTTCCCTTCATTTCCATGTTTATGGCTTCTGTTAATGGATCATATTTAATATTCTGATAATGTTCTTTTAATAAATCTATTTCAAAATTAATTCTCGAATTTTTATCCACAAGCCAAGATATTTCTCTTATTAAATCAATTGGTTCTGATTCATTTTCTTTCCAATTTTTATAAGCATTTAGTTCAATTATTGGAATACGAATTATCTCTTGCAATTCATGCGATAACTCTATTTTAGGGGATTTTGGATATGTCTCTAAATCAATCTCCATTGTATATTCTTTAAAACCATATGTCAATAATCGCACTTTTAATTGAGTTGAACTTCCAGCAATGATATTGCTTTGATATTCACTGAGAACCTTTTTTAATTGTAATTCTATTTCCTTAATAAAGTATAATTTCTTTTCTAATTCACGTAGAATCTCTACAATATGATGTGGGTTTTTTGGATTCCAGTCTATTAGAGAATCTAAAGATTTATGGGGAGAGCCTATTAGTTTTTTAACCTCGTCAGGGTAGGAAAGGAGTGGCCTATCAGGATAATTTGTAAAATCAATATTAATAACAAAGGTTTTAGTTAAAGTAATTGTTATATAAACCTCGATATCTGCCCTATTTCTCCCTTTTTGATCATAGGCGTACTCTTGTTGTATTAATCCTAATTCTGTATTAACTATTACACTTGATTCTTCAAAATCTTCAACAATTTTCTCTTCAGGCAAAATAATCGCTTCTGGTTTTGAATCTTCAAAAGAAATAGGACTTATCTGTTCACTATTTTCATTATCCGAACTATATAGAGCAAAATCTTGATCTACCTGAAAATCAGGGGGGTAGGTATTTAAATCAGGTGTAATATATTCCTCGGTTCCTTGAACTGACTCTTTTGATGTTCGAGCTCCATTATCATCAATTTTTGGTATCAATTGCTCTCCCTCAACTTTTTGAGGAGGTTTTAAAGCTTTTTGTAACTTTATAGTAAGTTCATGAAGGATTTCAACCACAGTAGAATCAAGTGTCCAATTTTCGAGTTTGTCTAATTGAAAATCTCCAAGAAGCTCGTTAATTTCATCATGATATAAAAATTGAGGTGGTTTATTTGGGAAATTTTCATCAAATATTAATTCTAACTCGTATTTTTCTTCAGGAGTTTCATAAATATATCCATATAAATGGGCAATATTACCTGAAACCATCCAAAAAGAAAATTCTTTTGCAATTTTCTGTGCTTCTTTTAAAATCCTTTGCTTATTCAATAGAAATTCACAAACTATGTATTTTTTCTTATATTAAAAGAATAGGCTTACTTCTTAAAAATATTTACAATTCTGCAAAGTTGTATAAAAATCCTAAAATAAACTAATTATCGATATAAACATAAATTTAGCTTTATTGTGGAAAAAAGAATTAAGTTCTTAAATAATACCTTTTTACTCTATTCCTAAATTCTTCAGTTAAGACTTTATGAGTTACTTTTTTGATTTTTGGAAAGATGTAAAATTTTATGAAGAGTAAAACAATTTTTGTTAAATAATTCTTAATTTTAATGAAGGATTTTCCGTGATTTCTTGGATTAACTTTTATAGGAATTTCTTTATATTTATAATAGGGGACAATTTTAAAGAGCATTTCTTGTGTTAAGGAATATTCAGATTCATATTCTACCTCACTTAATACTTTTGATGATAAAGCTCTATAACCATTTGTAGGGTCAGAAATTTTCTTATGAAGAAAAAGTATATAAAAAGCTGTCATCAATTTTGAGCAAAATTTTCTCTTTAGTTCCATATCATAGAAATATTTAAATCTATTTGCAATAACAAATTCAATGTTATCCTCTAAAATTGTTGCTATAAAATTGCTTATATATTTGGGTTCGTGCTGCCCATCAGCATCTAATATTATTGCTATATCATAATTAGCGTTTTTACAGTATTCTAGCCCAGTTTTTGTAGCAGCCCCATTACCTCTATTTTTTTGGTGTTTTAAAAGGATTATATCATATAAACTAGCTATTTCGCTTGTTTTATCACGAGATCCATCATCAACTACAATTATATTTAACTTTTCTGAGATATTGTTCGGGATTTTTTCAATTGTATTTCCAATATTCAATTCTTCATTAAAAGCAGGGATTACTACACCAATTCTTAAACCGGGGAAGAGATAATTTATATCTTGATATTTTAAATTTACTTCTTTCGTAGTATGTTTCGGACTCTGAGTTGGTAGGGAGGTTTTCAATGCATGAACCCCATTTTTTGGCAAAATTAATTTACTTATTAACCTTTAAAGTAATTTTAAATAAATCTTTGATATTTGTTAAAATATTCAGTAATATAAAAAATAAGTCTATTTTATTAATTAAATATTTATCTAATTATTTTAATTGTAATTTTTTACTTTCTTTAATAGCTTAAATTAAAAGAGATATTCTTTTCTTTCATTTTTTTCAATTAATTCCCAATTATAATTAATTCTCGTTTGATTTTTTAGGAATTTTTTGAAAAAAGAAATTTAAAAATTTCATATTTCTTTTCCTTATGTATGGGTAAACAATATAAAAAGATATGCTATATTAACCCTGGAATTAACATTAGAAGACCAATCTCGTTTATAATGAATAATTTGAAAAAGAAAAGATATATAGTTTCAATCTTAACACCAAAGAGAAAATCCGATACAATAAGAGAAAAAACAAGACATTATGATAATTTTAAAGGAATTGAATTGATAACATACCCAGTATGGACAAAATCTTCTGGATTTATTTGGCCCCTTCCCACTAATTTAGAATTTTTTAAAAAATGTTGGAAAGTCTTAAAAGAAAATGATATCATTCATGTTTGGACCCCCTTTTATCCAAATACCTTTATCACATGTTTGTTAAAACTCTTATTTTTCAAGAAAAAAAATCTAATTCTTACAATGGATACTTTTCCGGGATACTCTTTTAATGTTTCATCAAATCTGGATATTTTATTTAAAATTTTTTTTAAAACAATAGGTAAAATTACTTTTTTCGCATCTAATCATGTCTGTATTTATGGCAAATCCTTTATTAAACATGCTATAAAAGCCGGGGTTCCTAAGAGAAAAATCAAAATAACTCCTACGGGTATTGATTTAACTCCTAAAATTTCAGATAAGAATGTAAGGGATATATTTAATATAAATTCAAAAGAGAAAATTGTCTTATTTGTAGGACTTCATAATAAAAGAAAAGGTATTGATTTAATTATAAAAACAGCGAATCTACTTAGGAAAGACAATATAAAATTTATATTATTGGGAGATGGTCCAGAAAGGATAAAATCTATAAATAAGGTGGCAAAACTGGGATTAAGAGATAAAGTTTTATTTCTAGGAAACAGGCTTGATATTTATAATTTTTATAATCAAGCCAATATATTTTTTCTCCCAAGTAGAGGAGAAGGTCTAGCAGGCGTCCTAATGGAAGCAATGATTTATCAAGTTCCAATTGTAACAAGCAACATTACCGGTACAAAAGATTTAATTAAACAATTTGAGAATGGTTTGTTATGTGAAACTGAAAATTATAAATGTTATGCAAAATCAATTAAAAGACTATTAGAAGATGATCAATTGCAATCGAAATTTAAAGAAAATGGGTTGATTTTGATTAAAAATCAATTTTTATGGAAAAATAACCTTAAAAATTTTGAAAGATTGTATCAAATTTAATCTATTTTGAGAGTTGTTTCATTTCATCTACTTTTTTTAGTAATTTATTCAATTTTACTGAATCTTTTAAACAAAACATTATACCAATAATTATTATTAAAAGTAGAATTTGCCATATTCCAAATATTAAAAAAACTGAAAGGTAAAGAAATTGATGGGGTATTGAAAAACTTATTATCAAACTTAGGCTAAGGAATCGTCCTTCTTTTGGTTTTTCGATATTTTTTGATGATTCGTAATGTATAGTATTTCTAATCCATCTAAAAGCTGAATATATAATTAAAAGTATAAATGTCAATAATCGTACAATTAGATCTTCAAATGTATAATAGATTAAAACGTAAGTTAATAGAATCTTAAGATAATCCAATCCTCCATCAATATATTGCCCTCTTTTTGTACATTGATTAATTTTTCTTGCATATTCACCATCTATATAGTCAATAATAATAGCAATTTGTATACTAATTATGAATATAGATTTGTTTAAAAAGACTATTTCATTGAACATATAGAAGATAACATATTGTAACCACCCTGAGAAAAATATCAAAAAGCCTGAAATTGTTATCAGGTTTGGATTTAATTTTTTAGATAATCTAAATAGAAGGTTTGAAAAACCAATTCCACAATAACGATATATCCTCTTTAATCCCCTCTCTTTTGGCATAAAAATCAAATAAGTTTTTTTAATTAGAGATATTTATTAAAAAAAATATTAGTTTAAACTGTATAGAATATTAAAGAATAAAAATCATTTTTTTTTCTATTAATGCAAAAGAATATTAAGACAACAAGATTTTCAAACATCATGATAAAGAATAAAAATATATTAATTACAGGAGGAGCAGGATTTATAGGTACACATCTAGTTGAAACTCTAATGAAAGAAGGAAATTATATCACTATTATTGATAATTTTAACGACTGTTATTATACTGGTAAGGAAGAGAATCTAGCAGAAGTTACCAATGATTATGAAATTCTAACGAATTATAAATTAATTAAAGGGGACTTATTAAATGATTCAACCTATTATGAGATTAATAACGATATTGACTTTATTTTCCATCTAGCGGCTCATGCTGGAGTTCAATATTCAATGCATAATGCGGAACAAGTTACAAGAAATAATATTTTAGGATTTGTTAATATCTTAGAATTTGCATTAAATCAAGAAGTGAAAAAGTTAGTATATGCATCATCTTCTACTGTTTATGGAAATCCAACATATACACCAGTAGATGAGAATCATCCAAAAAATCCAATATGTCCGTATGGTTTATCAAAATTATGCTGTGAAATCTATGCTGATTATTACTTTCGAGAATATTCTATACCGATTACAAAACTTCGATTCTACTCAGTTTATGGTCCAAGAGGAAGACCGGATATGGTAATCGGAAAATTTTTAAATCGCATACTTCAGAATAAAGAACTAAAAATATATGGAGACGGAGAACAACTTAGGGATTTTACTTATATTTCTGATATTGTTAATGGATTAATTTTATCTTCCGAAAAAAAAGAATCCTCAGGTCAAGCATTCAACTTAGGTTTATCTAATCCTATAAGTATAAATCAATTAGTAGATAAAATTTATGATATTGCAAATAAGCCTAAGAAAGTTAAATATGGAGATAAGAAAAAAGGAGATATGGAAATAACTCATGCGGATATAACTAAAGCTGCCAAAATTTTAAATTATGACCCTAAAGTTGATATTAATACTGGTTTAAAAAAAACCTATGACTGGTTTTTAGAAAGATTTAGAAGAAAATAAAAAATATATTTATGATTTTCTTGTTACCCTCTTTAAGATACTTAAAATTTTTATTAAAATTTTATCTAAAAATCTATCTTTATTTAATAAAATCTCAAAATTTTTGATATCATTGCGCGTAACAGTTTTTAATAATAAATTCATCAGTATGAAGAGTATAAGAAATGTGCCAATTGATAAGAAATCGAAATTTTTAAATAAAGATAAACCTAAATCCTGGATTAAAGCAAAGCTGGTTTCTTTAAAGATTAGGTGTTCCAGAAAAATAGTAATTCCTAGAGGAATAAAGAATGTAATATATTGTACAACAATCTTTTTTATATTCAAATCAACTTTGGCCAATTTTTTACTGGAATAGATTTCTATCATTAATGAGATAATATTTCCTACTACTAATCCTAAAAATATAGCTACTTCAACTCCAAAATAAATAAGACCAATAAAGAATAGGGGAATAATATAGGACATATTAATAATTTTCAATAGAAATGTAAATTTCACTTTATATTGAGCATTTAAAAGTGAATATACAAAATAACCTAAAATTTGAAATACTACAGAAAGTATGAGTAACCTTAGAAAATCTGAATATATTAAACGATCTTCAAGAAAAATGAAATCTAAGAAAAAGTCTACAGCAAAAAATAAAATTCCAGATATAATTAATAATATAAATAAAGTTACTTTATATGCAACTTTATAAATTTTATTAACTTGATTATACCTTTCTTTAGTGTTTAAACTTGAGAAAGAGGTTAATAATGGATAACTCATCGAAGTAACTGAATAAAGACTGAGATTACGATAATTTAAACCAATATTATATCCAGTAACTGCTCCTTCTGATGCGAAGATACTTATTCCTTGAAATTGCGTTTCTCTCCACATTTTATCAATGAGATCTGAAACACCTATATAACTGCCAAATTTAAAAGTATTTGAAAAATCTTCTCTGAATGAAACTTTTTCGTTGTCTTCTGAACTTATTCTTAAAATATTTATTAATATGTATGAAATATTGATAAGAAATGGTACTACTGAAGAAGCCATGACAATAAAAGCAATAATTTCTACAGAAATAGATAAATCGAAAAGATAATAGATTAATAGAGGTGAAATATGAATTATATTTCTCACTATTAATAATATAAATAAAAAATGAAACCTGTAAAAACCCCGATTAATAGCATCTAAAATGTATTTTGAACTGTTAGTTAAAGCGAGGGGGAATAAGATAAATAAAAGATCTACTTTATTCTTTAGATTGACAGTAAATAGATTAGCAAAAATAAAAAAAACAAGCAAACTAAGGATTAGAATAGGTATTGCAAATAACAATTTTATTATAAAAGCATTTTTAACCAGGGATTTTATTTTTGCCTTTTGATTTAAGGTAAGATATCTTGGAATGTAGTAATTTAATGCATGATTTAAACCTGGTGGTAAAAAGTGTATAATATTTACTATAATTGTAATATAAGATGTAGCTATAATTAAAAAACCCCAAGATTCATCTGTGATTAATCTAGCTAATAGAAAAGAGTAAACAAATGTAGCAAAATGCGACCCATAATTTACCAGAAGTGAATAAAATGTATTTGAGGCAAATTTTTTGTATTCTGAATCAGCTTTTAATACTTTATTATCTGAATTTTCATTATCCATAGTTTAGTTAAAATCTACTATAAATCTTAATTTGATTTAGAATTCTAAATTTAGAATTATAAATTAAATTTATGATCTAAAAAACAAGCAACGAAACTTTTTTACATAAATTTCTTTTTTAGTACTAAAGATATTTAAAATTGAGCAAATAACTAAAACAGCAGTTGGAATTGATAAGATTAAGAAGAAAAATTAATAAATTAGTAAATTTCATTTTAGATGATATTTCTAAGAAAATTGGATTCAATATTAGGCATTTAATTGCCTATATAATCTCAAAATTATATAGTAATAAAATTGATGAAAATTTATTGATATTTGGGAGCACAAGTGGAAAGGCTTTTCTAGGAAATAGTAAATATCTTTTTCTTTACCTTAACCAAAATTCAAAATATAATTGTATTTGGATTACTTCATCGACAAAAGTCTTGAAACATTTAAGAGATAAAAATTATAATGTAATTTTGAATAGAGATTTATTTAAAACTATTAAAGCATTGAAAGCTGCGAAGTACATTTTCGTTACTCATGGCTTTGGAGATATCTTAATGATTGATTTTTCTCCTAAAACAAAGTTAATTCGATTAGATCATGGGATCACTCTAAAAAGATTAAGATCGTTTACAAGTGATTCTAATTTAAGTTTTTTTAAGAGGAAAATGAGACAAAAATTAGTTCAAAGTACAAGCTTTTACGTAATAACCTCAGAAGAAGATAAAAAAACAAAAAAATTGAGTTTTCCTTTACCTAATAACAAATATATTGATACAGGATATCCTAGAAATGATATCCTTATAAATTTTACAAGAGAACAATATCTTGACATTAAAAATTCTTTAGGCCTTACAGAAGGATATGAAGTTATATTATATGCTCCAACTCACCGAAGATATGAACATAAGAATCCATTAAATAAGAGATTCTGTGAAAAATTAGATGAGTTATTAATCAACGAAAAGAAAATTTTATTATATAAACCTCACCCTGTAGAAGATCAGATTGATCTCAGCCTTTATAATAATATTAAATCTGTTAATCCTAAAGTTGATATAATGGATTTATTGGTAATTAGTGATATATTAATAACGGATTATTCTTCTGTATTCTTCGATTTTCTGGTTACTATGCGCCCAATTATATTTTTTTCTTACGATTTAGAAAAGTATTTAATGATGCGGGGTACATACTTTGATTATGAAACTTTTGTACCAGGACCAATTGTAAGAACTGGTGATGAATTATTATCAAAATTAAAAAATATAAATCACTGGGCAAGCCAATATGAACGAGAAAGGAAAAGAATGCGTGAATGGCTAAATAAATATTCTGATGGGAATTCCAGTAAAAAACTTATTAAATTCTTGAAATTAAAATTAAATTAAATATATGATTGAAAAATAATCAAAGAAACTTTTTTTTCCAAATACTAAGCAGAGATAAAATCAAGTTAATAACCAATAAGGTAATTAAATTGACTAGATTAAGAAGAAAAATTAAAAAAGTCCAAAATTTTTTGCTAGATTTTATTTCTAACAAAATAGGCTTCAATATTAGACATCTAATTGCCTATTTTATCTCAAAATTATATAGTAACAAAATTGATGATAATTTATTAGTATTTGGAAGTACTAATGGTAAAGCTTTCTCTGGAAATAGCAAATATCTCTTTCTTCACCTTACACAACATTCAAGTTATCATTGTATCTGGGTTACTTCTTCAAAAGAAGTATTAGAAAATCTACGAAACAGAAGATTTAATGTTGTTTCAAATAGAAATTTTTTTAAAACTATTAAAATTTTGAAAGCAGCAAAATTTATATTTATTACCCATGGTTTTAGCGATATTTTAATGGTTGATCTTTCACCTAAAACACAATTGATTCGTCTTGACCATGGAATCGTTTTAAAGAAATTAAGATCGTTTACAAGGGGATCTAATTTAAATTTCATTAAAAAGAAAATGAGACAAAAATTAGTTCGAAGTACTAGTTTCTTAGTAGTTAACTCAGAAATAGATAAAAAGATTAAAATGCAGAGCTTCCCTTTGCATCCTTCTCAGTATTTGGACACAGGATATCCTCGAAATGACATTTTAATAAACTTTTCAAGAGAAAAATATCTTAGCATAAAAAAATTTTTAAATATTAATGAAAGAAGTGAAACTTTACTATACGCTCCAACATCTCGTAAATATCAAGATGAAAGTCGCCTAAGTAAAGAGTTCCTTGAAAAATTAGATGAGATTTTAATTAAGGAAAATAGAATTTTGTTATATAAACCTCATCCATCTTCAAAGAGAATTGATCTTAATATTTATAGTAATATTAAATCCGTTGATCCTAATGTTGACATTATGGATTTATTGGTAATTAGTGATATACTAATAACGGATTATTCCGGAGTATTTTTTGATTTTCTAATCACTTTACGCCCAATTATATTTTTTTCTTACGATTTAGAAAGGTATTTTAAGAAGCGTGGTGTTTATTTTAATTATGAAACTTTTGTGCCAGGACCAATTGTAAAAACTGGTGATGAATTATTATCAAAATTAAAAAATATAAATCACTGGGCAAACCAATATGA
>JBHLNY010000186.1:0-6809 GCA_048941065.1 Promethearchaeota archaeon | reverse complement strand
AATATTCTTCTCTTTAATTGTTTTTCAATCGGAACTCTAATATGTATTAGGTCTAATGGAGATAAGTCATTATCTTGTTGTAATCGATTATGCGATGTAATTGAAACTGCCCATCGATCTATAACATATATCTTATATATTATATCAGATTTACCTAAATACTCTTGGAAGAATAGCTCAGACTCTTTAAATCCTTTTATTAAATTTTCCAATTGATCTGGTCTTTTAGCGATTCCTATAATTCTATCGTTTTTTGGTAATTCGGGTATGTTATGAGTGTCTAATTTAATTATTATATTTTTCCCATTGGAACATGCTTTATAAGCATCATTAACAGAAAAGAATGATTTAGGAATAGTAATTTTCTTGCATTTCTGGCCAATCAAATTAAAGGTTTCTTTTCTACTTTCACAAGTTTTTACTGCTTTTAGACTATTTAATAATGGAATATTTGGAGCAACTTTTTCTAATGCATTATATATAGCTTGATTAGACTCATTTGATAATAATTTAATAATAATTAATGAAATAGGGTATTTTTTTAATTTTTTTTTTATATACTTAGTAATATAGGATTCAGTACCGCTTTTATACAAGTTCACGATTGAGATATTGTAATTTATACTTAAAAATTTCTTGATCTCTTCGAAAACTTCAAGATCACGGTTGCAGATAGCTCCAATATAGTTTCTATTAAGCTTATTTGACACTAAAAAAACCCTATTATTTTGATAATTTATGAATAAATTATGTTATATAAATATATTGATATCAAGTAAGAAATTTTAGTGATTAAGTCGATAGTTTCGTAAGTTTAATAGAATATTAACCAATTATATTAAGTTAATTTAAATTAGATTAATATTATTTATTAAGTATTAAAGAAAAAGTTCTAATTTATTAATAAAAAGCTACAAAGGGTTATTTTTTGAAAAAAGTTGGAGTAATTATTGATAAATACCATCTGAAATACAAAGTTGATGATTTCTTAAAATATTTAAATTCAAAAGCAGAAGTTAAATTATATATTGAAGAATCATTCTTTTTAAATAGTTCTAATTTAAATCTTGACGAGGATATCTTTTTTGTTAAAGGAAAGGGGGATTTAATTTTAGGATTAATCAAATTTATCGAAGAAGAATCATCCATACCAGTCATAAATTCCTATAAAGGATGCTGGCTGGCAATCAACAGATTTTTGAATAGCTTGTACTTACAAAAAGCAGGAATTCCTATACCAGATTTCACCTTAAATCCTAAAGGAATTTTACCTCCTTTTAGGGAGTTTATAATTAAAAATATTATTGATCAGAAGAACTATAAATTTAAACCGATAGTAAAGAAAGAAAATGGACAATTAAAAGTAGCTGATGAGAGAGCTTTACTCGAAGTAGATGTCGAAGATCCTAAATATAATTACCTTTACTACCAGAAATTTATAAGAAGTAAATGGGAATACAAAATCTATGGTATCGGTGATAAAATTTTTTTTTATAAGCAATTACCAATTTTAGTTAACTCTAACAAAATGGAATCAAGACATGAGATTAAACAGATTCCTGAGTTAAAAGAATATTGCCTTAAAGCTATGGACATTATGGATTTAAAGATAACTTCACTTGATTTTTTAAAATCAAAAGATCAATTTTTCTTAACTGATATTAATTGCACTCCAAATTTCAATTATCTGAAAAATGGTCCTGAAATTGTTGCAGATTTTTTATTGGAACAGGCAAAAAACTAAAGTGGTTTAAATGAATATAGGAATCTTATCTAAAAGAGAGACAATGTTTACCGGTAAAATGAAACAATATTTTGAAGATACTAAAGGATTAAGTGTTAATATTTATACTTTAGATAACCTCTGCATTAATAATACATTATTAGAAAATGATTTTTATATTTTAAAATCAAAAAATCTATTCTTTATCTATGCCGGTCAGTATTTAGAAGCAAACAAGAAATTAGTAGTTCCTAATCCAGAGATTTCATTTATGCAGAAGAATAGAGTACATTCATATTTTTTAATAAAGAAGGCGGGACTTTATCCGCCTAATATTTATCTAAGTACTATAAAAAATTTGAAACAAACTCTTGACACTAATAATTTTCCTTTAATTTTAAAACCAATTATGGGGTCTGGAAGTAAAGGTGTCAAAATTATTAATACTTTTAAGGATTTAGGAGCTAATAGTAATAAAATATTGTATTTAGAGAAATATATTAAGGGAGAACATTATAATGTATACTTTATTGGTGATGAGATTTGTACACTAATAAAACCTCCATTATCTAATGAACATGTAGATATGATATATATCGATACACCACAAGATATTAAGGAAGTAATTCAAAAGTGGAAAGATTTACTTAAAGAAAATGGCTTTTTCGGACATTTAGATATCGTTAGAGAAAGATCTAGTAATAAATTATATGTGGTTGATCCCGGTTCATTTCCAGAGTTTACAAATTGGAAATACAGTTCTGATCCAGTAGCTATGATATGCAATTATATTCTAGAAAGAATTAAAAATATGATTTAATTGAAAGATCTTTAGATTTATTAAAATAATATTTATATAGTTTAAAAACAAATATTAAAATTTTTCTTGAAAATGAGCACCTCTGAAGAATTAAAAGCTTATAAGATATTTGGTAAAACTCAAAAAGTTAAACTCTATAAAATAAAGCATTTCATATTCGATTTTGGGGGAGTAATGATCGAAAAAACTTTTATTTTAAAAAATTTATTCGAGATAATAGAAGCTGATTTAAACTTTACTTTTCCACGCTCAAAAAATCCATATTATAGAAAACTTAGACGAAGC
The DNA here is from genome assembly GCA_048941065.1 of Promethearchaeota archaeon. GTDB lineage: Archaea > Asgardarchaeota > Lokiarchaeia > Sigyniarchaeales > SOKP01 > Loki-b32. Next base: position 3,981 of record JBHLNY010000186.1, on the reverse strand, counting down.
CTTAGTTCAGGAAGGATTTCTGCTAGAGATTTTTTAGAAAAAATTTTTGAAAAATATTATTATCCCTATCAAAAAAAAGATGGTGCTTTGCCACCAAAAAAAGTAAATTTAGAGTATTATTTAGAATTATGGTTTGAGTTGTATTCAATGTTAACCCGCTTATCTGTAGATATGGCTGAAACAATTGAACGGTTACATAAAGCAGGATATACCGTAAGTTTAATGTCAAATACCTTTGATATTCATGCTAGATCAAATCTCTTGAAAGGATTTTATGACATTTTTGATAATGTATTTTTATCTAGTGAAATTGGTTTAATTAAACCAGATATGGATAAATATAAATATGTTTTAAAAAAATTAGATACCTCTCCTAAAAAGTGTATATTTATCGATGATAAAATCCGAAATTTAGTACCTGCAAGGGAATTAGGAATTATAGTTTTAAGATTTGAATCATTTGAAAAATTCAAAAAACAATTAGAAGAATTAGGAATAGAGGAAATTAGTAAGGATCTTCGTCATAAAATTAAAAGTCAATATAAAAAATATAAAAAGAAGAAAAAAGAATATAAAAAAGCAAAAAAGGAATATAAAAAAGCTAAAAAAGAATATTTAGAAAAAAAGAAGAGATCTATAAGACGAAGATTGGAATATCAACACAAAAGAGCTATATATAAGGAGAAAAAAGAAGATTATAAGAAGGAAAAAGAAAAGAAAAAACAAGAATTAATAACAAAAGTTAAAATTACTTAGGTTAGAAAGGAATATATTTTAGTTTTTGCTTTCTTCCTTGTTCTCTTTCTTTTTATTATATTCCTCAACTTTTTGCATTACTGATTCTGATGGAGGTGTAGGGACAGGAATTTTTTCAAAAATTTCAATAAATTTTACATCACCTATTTCCAGATGAGTCTGAAGATCCATCGCAAGACCAAATTTGAAATAGGTTAAATTCTGAAAAAGGAATATTTTAGGAATGATTATTTCAAGAGTTTTACTATCTTTAATATAATTAATATTAAAATCAGAAAGGTTTTCTTTAGGGATTCCCTTACTAATCATAAAGTATTCAATTTTTTCATTGAAATCCTCAATTTTATCAACAATTTCTATATTATAATCTAAATTTTGTCCTGCTAAGGGGTGATTATAGTCAATAATAACTCTACCTTGTACTATATTGATAACTGTACCTCTTTGGACTTGTCCTTGGGTCTGTTTAGTAAAATCTTGTCCAATTTCAGGATTTTTACCCTCATTTAATTTTCTAAATTTAGCAATCCCTATTCTTTCTATTTTTTTCGGATCTCTTTTCCCAAATGCTTTTGTTGGAGGTACTCTTATAGATTTTTTCTCAAAATAATTCATATTTTCTATAGTTTCAGTAAGGCCTTCGTTTAGAAAACCTGGTTTACCAACAATAACAAATTCGGGAGTATAGTACCCTTGTTTTGCCTTTTCTTCATCATATATACCTGCTTTTTTAGCATCCTCTTCTGATGATACTCTAAAGACTTTACCTCGTTGGTTTTTGCCCGTGATTTTTACTAATACAAAATCTCCTTTCTCTACTTTTTTGCCTTGTAAATTTTTCTTCCTCTCTTCCAGTTTTTTAAGTTCTTTTTGAATTTCTTTCTCTTCTTCTATTCTTTCAGATTTTTCATCAGTAGATGGAATAGAATTATCGGAAGATTTTTCTTCCATTAAATCTTTAGCATTATTTATCATTTTTTCGGCAGTGGCTTTTCCAATACCTTTAAGATTAATAAGTTCGTCTACATTTGAATTTGCTAATTTTTCGACGGAATCAATACCAGCCTCTTTCAAAGTATCAACTTTTTTACCAATTCCTTTTATATCACTTAAAGTATAAGTCATACCTAATCAGTTTTAATATAATCAATAAGATAAAGACTAAAAGCTTAACTTTACTAATATTCAATTGTTTTTAGATTTTTCTAATTTTAATATTTCCCTATGAAACTGGCTTGTAGAGAATTCCTAATTGATTTGCATAGCTTTTAACTTGTAACATCTCTTCGCTTGAAGGACGTCGGTTTATTTCGGGATACTTATTAGCTTTATATTGTGGATGATATTGAGCCATCAGATTCACAACACATTTAGGAATCTCTTTTGCAACATAATCCAATATAGGCTTAGAACAACATTCCACATGTCCAGGCATAACAAGATGTCGGATTATAATTTCACCACTTCCCTTATCATGAATTCTCTTATGATTACGAGAAACCACATCAAAATAATTTTTCACCCCAGAGTATTTTTCAGCACATGCATTATTACCATATTTGAAGTCAGGCAACCAAAAGTCAATCAAGTCGATTATTAATGATAGTGATTCATTAGTTAAATAAAAATTAGAGTTCCATAACTGACATATATTGGATTTCTGATAATTTAAACTTGCGAGAATTGTATGAATATTTGGTATGGGGTCGCCCCCGACATAATTAACATTTATTGCTCCTTTATCCACTAATTTCTCTGCGATTGTTGCTAACTCCCTAGAATTGACTTTTTGAGCTATTTCTTCAATATCCCTTCTCTCTTTCCATGCTTGAGAGATATCATAATTTTGGCAGAAAACGCATGCGAAATTACAACCTTGAAAGAAAATTGTACCTGAAGGAATTAATACTGGTTCTTCACCCATATGAAGAAATGCCGAAGATATATAGGAATCTTTAGGTATTAGGCAGAAACCCTTTTCTCCCTCGATTCTATTAACTTTACATTGACGTTCACAGAATATGCAGCTTTCAAGATATTTAAAAGCAACTTTCTCAGCTAATTTTATATAAGAATTAACAACAATCTTACGATTTTTAAGTTCTTTTGTATCTAGTTTTAATAATTCATTAAATTCTAGAGATTTTTCTCTTAATAATTTTTCAAGATTTTCAAGAGGATCATCATTTTTAAACTCACAATACAAGCTTTTTGCTATTATATATCTTGCTAAATTTGTACCTTCTATAATCCCTTTATACTTTGAAAATCTTTTAATAATTTCTTCATTTTTCCAAACGGAAACGGAGTCCGGTCGAAGAAGTTTAAAAACCATATTAATTAAAATTTACACAGTTAATTATAACTCAAAAGATAGCCATTCTATAATATTAGATAGAAACTTCAAGTTATCTCCTGCATCCAAACCAAAATCGGAATCTTCTATCATCCAATTTGATGATCCTACGCTGACACATCTACCATTATAAAATTCAGAAACGGCACATATAGGTACTGGTCCAAGCGCTCCAATATCATCATCAACATAATATTTAAATTCAGATTTTTCAGATGTTAGGATAATATCTTCCACATCTTCTTCTGAAATTGAAAAAAAGGTACAATCTGGTAGAACTAACTCTGAAACTCCCTCAGTTATAGGATGAGAGAACAGTTCTGTGACTAAAATATTGTTTCTATTTACTAAAAAATTTGAGGGTGCTTCTTGGATAATTCCATACCAAAATCTTCTTACGCCTGTTATTTTATATAGGACTCTAATTGAGCCTTGCTTCATAGGAATATCTTTATCTCCTCCTTCGCCACTAGTTAAAAGTAAACCACCTCCTTCCCCGATAAATTTTTTAATTGCAACTAATTCAGATTGTGTAAGCTTATCCACTTTTCCATTTTGAGATGCTTGAATATTTCCTATAAATAAAACATCAAAATCCTCAAGCATGTCAAATTCTATCGGTCCTTCGTTCTTGTCAATGTACTCAACTTCATAATCATCTTCTCCTAAAGAAAACTCAGGAAATTCTTCAATCTGTTCTTTATGCGATAAGTCTACTATTATTCTGTAGCTCATTTTTGATGCTACTCCACGCTTCGATTTTTACTCAATTCTTAATGTTTATAAACGTTTTATCTAAGTTCTATAACGAGTTATTTCTTCTAACTTTATAATATGTAATTTATTTTTATAAAGATATTTATTTTTAT
>JBHLNY010000185.1:0-6864 GCA_048941065.1 Promethearchaeota archaeon | reverse complement strand
ATTAAGGGAGGTATTTTTGTTGCGGATAACGCTATTAACCATTATAAAACTTTAAAACCTATGTTGGATAAAGTTTTAGCTGATAAGCGCGTGGATGCATTAATTGTACCAATAGGTAAAGGAGAGTTATTATGTAGGAAATTATGATATTCATCTATTTTTAAAGTATGATGAATTTATTTTTATTAATTTGGATATAATATTATTATTAAAATTATAAACCTAAAATTATTTTAAGTATTTAAGTAAATAATTTTAGCTTATAAAAGTGACTAATTTATGTTTGAAAACGAAAAAACTCTTTATGTTTTTAAGATTTGTCTTATAGGGGATGGCGGTGTAGGAAAAACCTGTATTGCCCGAAGATTATGCTTTGGTAAATTTGATGCAAATACTCAATTGACTATTGGAATAGATTTTTATACATATGATATCCCCATCAGAGTAAAAGGCAATGAAGCTAATGTTCGACTTTCAATATGGGATTTTGGAGGTCAAGAACAATTTAAGAAGCTATTTAGTTATTATATTAACGGAGCCAATGGTATCTTTTTAGTATTTGATTTATTAAAAATGGAAACTCTTGTTAAATTGGATTGGTGGTATGATAAGTTAATAGAATATAACCTTCATAATCGCCCAAAAATTTTGATTGGAACAAAACTCGATATGGTCAAAAAAAGTAAGGTTGATGAATTGACTATTGAGCATTTCCTTAAAAAACACGATGTAAAAGAGTATATAAAGACTTCTTCAAAGGAAAATAAAAATATCCTCAAAAGTTTTAAAGAAATGACTAAAAAAATAATTGATTCTCATGAATTAGACTATGATAGAATTCTTTAATTCAATAAAGTTCAATTTTTTGTCTTAAATTTTCATATGAATACCTTTTATTTGTATTTATGAATAACACGTAATAATTTCTTTAAGAATACCTTAAATTAATAATATTATTTAATTAGTATGCAACATTGCTATTTCCTTGATTAGTGGCAATTTTTCAATAATATATTTAGTGCTAGTATTGGTGGAATTCTTTTGGTAAAAATAACTGATTTCTTACTACAATTAAAAAATGCGAAACATTTGGTTCGATTGACCATTGTGGGTGATGGAGCAGTAGGAAAGACAACAATGGTTCAAGCAATGCTTCAACAAACCGCTCATAATAATCATGATCCATTGTCTTCCGATCAGTTAGAGGATAGAAAAATTACTCGCACTCCATTTATGGAGATTGAATCTTGGAGCTATAAAGATTTGATTTTTCAATGTTATGACCTAGCAGGACAAAGAACTCCTGGTATACATCCCGTAGATATATTAAAAAATCAAGTTCTTAATTTAATAGATATCTATGTTTTTGTTTTTTCATTAGATAGATATGAATCTTTTGAAAATATCAATAATTGGATCCGATTAATGAACCTTGATGATAAATCCAAAAATGAGAATTTAGGATTGATTCTTGTAGGAAATAAAGTAGATTTAGAGAGAAATGTGTCAAATGAATTAATTCATTCTCTTATTGGAGAGGATAAATACTTTCATACATATGTAGAGACTAGTTCAATATATAATATCGGTATTGGAAAGTTATTAGATGAGATTGTTAAAATGAGTAAAAAACTCCTTAATTTGATTGATTAGGGATAATTCATAATTAATTATATTTTCTCGTCATATATTAAAAATATAAGAGGGTGTATTAAAATGACTGAGATTAATTGTAAAATTTGTGATAAAAGGATTAATTTCGACCTAAATAATCCTAAATCTTACATTGATAAAACTGATTCAGGTAATCCTATGATTGGAAAACTATATACAATTCGAATAAGTCATCCGACTGACTCAGGTTCTTTACATATTAATGTTGTAGTAATTGATGATAGAGGAGATTATCGGGCTCATAAAGATTATTATGAAGAAACACCAAGAGATAAAGGTCCTCCTGATTTATGGAATAAACTTAAGCATTATATCCCATTAGAACTTCGAATATACCTATCTTTGGCAAATGATAAGGAGAAAGTAATTCTTACTTCATTATCGGAGCCATTCAATAAAACCCCTAAAGAATGGTATGAATGTTTAACAGATTTAAAGCATAACCATCCAAATAGTCAATTAATTACATTCCTTGCAGTAAAATGGGGCTTTATAATAGGAAAAGGCAAAGAACTTATAAACTATAAATATCAGCCTAATTCTTGGAGTTATACAATCTATTTACGTTTAAAAGCAAGGTTTGCTCCCTCAACAGAGTTAATACAAATAGCTAAGAGAATTGATTACAAGTCTGCTCCAGTAATTATTCAATTAGAAGCAGAAATTGCTAAAGCAGAAGTTTTTCTTCGTTTAAGCGCTTATGATCTATTGGAGGAGCTATATGATAATTGTCAAAAAGAATGGGGGGATCAAACATCTATAGAATTGAAAACTGGATTAATGCTTTTACAAGGATATTATGGTTTTAGGTTGTATTTTCTTGGAAAAATAAATGAAGCGATAACTCTAATTGAACCAGTGTTTAATTTTGGACAGCTATTAGAAAATAGGGAGATAGTAAGTGTTGTAGGAAATTTTTATGCCGCAGTTAACCAATCTAGTGGAGATTTAGAAAAAGCATTAAAAATATTTGAGATTGTATTAAAAGTTAGTGAAGAAATTGGTGATGAAAGAACTCATGCAGTTATTTCATCCAACATGTCTGTGATTGAATCTAAACAAGGCTTATATGATCAAGCTTTAAAACGACAACAAGCTATATTAGAATTACCTATAGTTCAAGAAGAATTCTTTATAAGAAGCTCTTTAATGAGTATTATTGCTGACACACTTTTTATTTCTGAGCGTTATAATGAATCAGAAGAATTATGTAAGAAAGTTCTTTCAGAAGAGAATTTGCCCACATATTATAAATTGGATCTTCTTTCTACTCTTAAAAGAATTGCGGGTAAAACAGATTCTCTTGAATTGTTAGAATTTGTAAGAAATAACCTACCCAATGATAAAGAATTTTTAGAATCGCCTGTAGGTCATATTTTTATGCATGATCTTCATGCGATAGAAGGAGAATTACGTGGAAACTGGTCAGAATTGATTAATCATTTGAAAGAAGAAAGAGAAATAATGTTTAAGAATCAATCTGTAGAAGATGCTAGCGATATTGAAATTAGGCTTGCAGAAGGTTATTTTAAATATTATCAGGAAACTGAAAATTTAGAACATTTAAATCATGCATATAACCATTTGGATTTAGCTAAAACTATTGCTATCGAAAAGCAAAGTTATTTAGACCTCTGTAGACTTGTTTTACTTAAAGGATTGTTAGCTGCAGAAAGTAAATTACCAGAACACGCAAAAGTTTTTTTTGAAGAAGCATTAAAAACAGCCCAGGAATTTAATCTATCAAATCTAGAAAAAGAAATAGCTGAAAATCTGAATCAGCTAAATATTGGTGTTATAGAAAAATCTGCTGGTTCAATTTTACGAAGAATGTTTCAAAGACTAACGTTCAGAAAATCAGAAGAGCCAAAATCTAAAAAGAGGAGCGTTATTTATACAATCTTGATAAGAACTCAAGATTCTGCTTGGCAATTAGTTTTGCAAAATGAAAAGCATGGTTCTCCTATTGATACCAGTTATCTTTTAGGATTTCATGATCTTTGGAGTAATATCAATAAAATCATGTTACAACAACAATTAAATTATTTTACTGTAAGTAAAGGTGCAATTTTAATTGAAAATTCTCCTCATTTTCTATTGATTGCCTTATGTGATCAGTTAGATTATATGACAAGATTAACTGTACAAAATCTCTTACCAGAATTAGAAAATTTCTCTTTTAGGTATATTCCGGAAGAGTTGACAGAGAAAGTTATAAAAACACTTAATAAGAGCTTAGGAAAATTTAATAAAGTGGAGTTAGCTTAATTTTTTAATAAATCCATTAATCCAACATTAGTTTTCAATATTCTTCAATTATCTTTCTTTTATTTTTAATCTCCTGTAGGTTTGATAGTAGCTTTTTCTACCAGTAAAATAGATGTACGAGATGGAGCTCTTGTTCGGTGTATTATACCCTTTGGTATTGTAAAACCTTGATTCTGTTTCAATTCAATTGTATTATCTTCCAAATCAATTAGAAGGACTCCTTCGATAACGAAAAAGAATTCGTCTTCCTTTTCATGTTTGTGCCAATGAAAATCTCCTTCGATAACAGCAAGCCTAACAATAGAATCATTAACTTCACATAAAGACAAATTTTGCCATTTTTTTGTACATTGTGTAATTAATTTTGAGAAATCAATAATATCCAGTGGTTTAAATTTTACCTCAAGATCAATTGAATATTTATTATAGTCGCTCATTTTTTATGATTCTTATTTATTAAATAAAAATGTAAATATTTGCTTTTTAATATAAATATTAAAAATTTAAACTCTTTTTCCTTTTTAATAATAGAGAACATTTATAATTGTTAAGTTAGAATAAAATTTTTGAGAAAAAATAGTGGTTCGACCTCCGACAGAAAAAAATATATGTCTCCGATGCAAAGGGGCGAGACTCCTCTGTGGCAAAAAGACTTGTCCAATCTTATTAAAAAAGTCTGTACTAAAATCGTTAGTCCCATATGAGTTAGACAAAACCATGAGGGATGTAGAGGTCTTTGGTGCTAGTCCACCTGGTTTCTTTGTAGGACATTTTAATTATCCTAATGTTTATCTAGGCCCTCTTGTTCCCTTCCAAGAGTTTGAATTGAATCTAGATATTTCTGATAATTATATCCTTGATGCTCCAGAGCTTTGGTTTGGTAAAAAAATGGTCGATATTGTAAGCTATAGAAGCAGTTTAGTTAGAAATAATTTTAAGACTAATGTTAGAATAGGTCAAACGAGTAGAAAAAATACCCCTCCAATAAAAGTTAAAAAATTATTAGAGACTTCTCAAGAGCTTGCTATGGCTGCACGACCAGTTGACACTGAATCTAAATTAGCAAAAATGAATCTCCGCATGTTAATGGATAATCATGCTCCTCCCATTGGTCCAACTGGTATGACTGAGAAAATTAGGATCACAGAAAACGTTAAAATTCATCCAAAAGTGGATTATTGTGTATCAGATATCGATCTTAAAGCTGTAGATGCTGTATCAGAACATTTATACTTTAAAGGTCATGTGCCCCAATCTACTATTAAAAGAGTATTTTCTGCTGGGTTGTTGGGACAAAAAGAGAATCGCAGATTAGTACCTACTCGGTGGGCTATTACGGCTGTTGATGATATTATCTCCAAAGCATTAATCAAAGAAATTAAGAAATTTCCAGAGATAAATGATTATCAAATATTCGAAAGTAACTATCTTGATAATCATTTCAAGATTCTATTATTTCCTGGCAAATTTATCTATGAGATGAATGAAGTCTGGGCACCTAATACCTTATGGAATATCTCTCTTGATGGAAAAAATCGAAATTTGAAACCTCAAATAATGACTGATTATGAATTTTATCAAGGAAGAAAAGATTATGCAAGTAATATAACTGGTGCTTATTACGCCGCGAGGAAAGAAGTATGTGAATATTTATACAATATTGGGAAACAAGCAAGAGTATTAATTTTCCGTGAAGTTCATGGAGGTTATGTAGTTCCTCTAGGAGTGTGGGTAATTAGAGAAACTGTAAAAAATGCAATGGCTTTAGGGAGTTCGATTGTGCTTGATAACTTTAACGATTCCATTAATAAAATGGCTGAAGGTTTTATGGTGGATTTGAAGTATTGGAAACAAAGTAGCAAATTAATATATTTCATTAAATCTCAAAAGACTATTGACAATTATTTATAAATTATAGTTTTAATGAAAAAAAAGGATTAAAAGTTTTAAATTTATTTAAGATCTTAATTTCCTATAGAAACTATAAATCAAAATTGAGAGACCCAAGAGCAGTACAATAGAAATTATTATTATTAGATAAGGAAATATTACTTCATCTGTACTTTCTGGAGGAATATACTCTATTGTTATTTGTTCTTGTGTGTTTCCATACATATTTTTTACTTCTAGCTTTATTGTGTAGTTTCCTGCTTTAGTAGCAACTAGATTTAAATTTATTAAGGGTGTTACTTTCTTCCAAAGTGTCCATGATTTACCATTAAAAATACGATATTTATAATCAGTATCGATTGTTCCATCATTATTATTATCAGCATCAGAAATTATAATTTTTAATTTAATATCTGTTGAATTAATGGTTAAAATCCCATCTTCTGTTGTAAAATTGAAAACTGGAGGAAGTCGCGCTGGTTTAGAATATAAGGTTGTATTAACTAGATAGTCATAATCTTGATAGGTAAAATTCACTCCATAGACTTCTAAATTAGTCAAGATCCCATCATTTGTGTAGTTTAGTTTTAGATAAGCATTACTAAAAGAATCATTCCAAAAGAAAATAGAACATATATCCGAGTATGCTTGTTCATGCTCAAATCTATAGAAATACCCCAAGCAATTTTTAACACTGTTCAAAATATCTGCTGAAACTTTCCCAATTTCCCAAATCTCTCCTTCTTCTTCAATCGGAATTAAGAATGGAAAATCCCAACCGAAGTAAGTGTTATATTCACCCCAAAAGACAAAACTATGACCGGGATAAGGAGGATAAAGGTTTTTATAGGGATCAATTATTATTTTCCCTGATGTAGCATTCATCTCGTGAATATATCCCCTAACCTCAACTCCATCAAGTCCATCTTCCAAATACCAATAATTTAAATACCACCAACCACTATTTATTTCCATTATTTCAAGATGTTCAGGAGTAGCCCAATCTCCGGTGAAATTGTATATATACCATTC
>JBHLNY010000184.1:0-6868 GCA_048941065.1 Promethearchaeota archaeon | reverse complement strand
GCAATTTTTCTTGCTAATTCTTTATTTCCACTTCCGATCGCTTCTTCATACCAATGTTGCGTAAATTTGAAATCATTTAATTGATCTTTGGTAATAACTTTTTTTAGTTCAGAATCCCTCCCGTCGAAACAAAAGATAGGAAAGATCTTCTTAGAATAAAAGAAATTGATCCGATATATAAGACCATACAAATGGGAAATAGGTCTTTGAGTACGATCAAGGATTAATCCCGCATAAGTACCATCAGGATTCTTTCGAGAAAAACTAAATAATCCCATAATGATATTAGGAGCATCCACAGCAATGATTTTTCCCTCTAAGTCCTCAAATTCAGCTTTTTTTCTTACAATGATTTCTTGTAATTTTACTCCCATAAAAGAGAAGTAAGATAAGACTTTTTAAAAAAAAAGTATCTTCTCTATTTTTTTATTTAAATAATTGTCAAATAGGTAGATTTTTAAATTTCTTTTTTTTATGTTAATAAAAAGAAATTCATTTCCTATGTTAAGTGATTTTGGTAAGAACTACATACTTCTTGCTCTTCGAATAAATGAGCATATTGAAGGATATGTCGAAGCTTATTTCGGATTACCTGAATTAAATACAATAGTTAAGGATGAAGGGAAAACTTCACCAAAAAAACTTCTAAAAACATATAATTACCTGCAAAAAGAGTTAACCAATCAAGGATTTCAAAAAAAACGAGAAAGATTTTTGGAGAAAATCCTTAAAGCTATGGAGACCTCAATCAGAATACTCAACAAAGAAAAAATTCCCTTCTTAACGCAAGTCAAACGATTTTATGATATTGAACCGAGATTAATTGACGATTCTTATTTTTACAATGGAGCAGAAAAGCTAATGAAAGCCTATCAAGGGGTAGGGAGTTTATTTGAAAAATTAGAAATTATCAGGAAACGTCGTGTAATTCCTGAAGAAAATATAATTTCTGTCTATTCTCATGCACTTAATATGGTGGCTGAAAGAACAAGAACACTATATCCTAATTTATTACCTAAAGATGAGGAAATCTCTCTTAATATAGTAAACAATAAAGCTTGGAGGGCAAAAAACCGATATTTAGGTAATTTTAAGTCAATAATCGATATAAATATAGATAGACCTCATTTTTGGACTACATTATTCAGATTAGCGGCGCATGAAGGATATCCAGGACACCATACAGAATTTACCTTAAAAGATTTAATACTCTATCAGCAAGAAGGGAGATTTGAACACAGCATTCGCATTATTCCAACTCCTGAAAATGTGATTACAGAAGGCATGGCAGATATGGCATTAAATGTACTATATTCTTATGAAGAAGCCACAAAAATAGGATTGGAAGAGTTATGTCCAAATCCCTTGGATGAAGATGACCCTCTCTTTATAAATAAACAGTGGGAAAATGCATACCTGCCAGTAGAATTAATGAGTAATTTAGCATACCTTAAATATGTGAATGGTTGGTCTGATGAGAAGATAATTGAATATGGGTTAAAGTTTGAGTTTTCTCCAGAAGGATTAATTAGAAAGAATTTAGAATATATAAATAATCCGATCTGGGCTCCTTATTCCTTTTGTTATTTTTACGGTAAAAAATTAATTGAAGATAAGTTTGGAGAACATCCCTCCCTTGAAAATTTTAAAAGATTATTAACAAGTCCTTTATTACCTTCTGATCTCATATAATGATTTTCATAAACGAATAGGAAAGAAGAAAAAAGAATTTTTAATATAAATTACCATCCTTTTATCTGGTGGTAAAGTTTAAATATCCTTTTTATAAACTTAAATAACTTGAGCTTCATAGTTCACCTTTTTGGTTTAATTAAAGTGAATCTATAAACAGGTGAAGATATATAAAGAAAAATTCTAATAAAAATAAGGAAAGAAGAGAATTACTCCTCATCCTCTATATCATTATAATCGTCTATATCATCATAAGTATCAATAAATCCCTTTATCTCTTGACGTGCCAGTATATTTCCATTATTGATTACCCCTATGAACTTTTTATCAAATTCTAAATTACAATCTTTGCATTCAATAAACTTTTCATAAATAATTATCTCTTTTGAGCCACAACGGGGGCAAAGATACATGATATGTCTTTCTATGGGCTATTAAGAATTTATTTGCTATCACTTATTAGATAATTCTTTATAAAAAAAAAGGGGCATCATTGAGCTTCTTCTTTTTCTTTAAATATCATCAAAAGAAGAACCTATTAATGTAAAAATTAAATGTGGTAAATATTGTGAAAAAAAACCAATATGTAATTATGGGATATCAACATAAGAAAAACTGGACATTGTATGTCTTTCTCGGAATTCTGATATTTATCTTGATTTATTTTCCGTTCTTTGCCCTTAGCATGAGATATAAAACAGAGTATATAGTTTCGATGGTATTTGACATATTAGGGAGTATTTGTCTTACATTTGGGGGATTTATGATACTCCTTGGGGTCTGTAGTATTTTTGTAGGAAGGAAATTCTTTCTTAGAACCTTTATTTTAGGCATTGTATTACTCTATCTGGGATGCTGGTTAACGGGTACTGTCCTCGAATTTTTTGGTTTTCCCATAGGACAATCTGAAAATCCAGGGGGAACTTACTAAAATCTGAAAAATTTACACATTAATATCTAGATGAAAATAATTTACTCCTGTATAGACTCCGCATATAGCCAATAAGATGAATGAGAAGATGATTATTCCTATAAACTTATGGCGAAAATAACCACTTGAGAACATATAGCCAAGTATCCCCACGATAAGTCCCAACAATCCCATAACTGACCCCAGAGCAACTAAAAACTCGATTGCATCGGCTAAGGCATCAAAATAATTGTACAACATGATAGTTTCCTAATCGTGTCGATCTATTTAAAAAAAAAATTAATATTAAAAAGATCAAGAAAAATCGATAATGGGCGATTTTTTCTTTATATAATTATACTGAGTATTCTTATTAATTCTAATAATTTAAAAGAAAAAAAGATATGAAAAAAATGGAAGAAATTGGCGCGTGTCCTCACTGTGAGTGTTCGATAACAATCTATAAAACCCAAAGCTACAAACGATTCGCTAAATGCGAAGTATGTGGGGTCTCTTATCCTCTTCCTAAACGGGGAAAACTTAATAATTCTGCCTTAAAATGCTCAAAAAATGGTTTTCCTATTTTAATAGTAGAAAAAATCAATCAACCAGCCTATTTCTGGTCTGATCAACCCTGTTTTACCTGTGTTAACTATGATACGTGCCAAGAAATTAAGGAACTTATATTTGAATTTAAAGAATTAAAGGTGTATGGCTATTAAAAAATTAAAAATAAAGACAATTTGTTTAATCGGTATCCTCTCAACAATCTTCTTCACAACAACAATGAACCAACTACTAACTGGTACTACTATTAATCAATATAATGATGAAAGAAATAAAGAATTTCAATTACACATGAGCAGGGTAGAACTAATCGATAAAGTGTATAATTTTACAACCGAACATTCAAAAGAGAATTTTTCCATCTATTTCAGTGAAGAATGGTTCTATTATATATCATTCGGAGTTGTGACCCCACATACGTGTGATATAGAAATCCATCTTGAAGATCCTGATGGAGATTGGTATTATATATTTGATAGTGCAAATGACTCCATTGAACAATATTTATATTATCACATTCCCTTTGGGGTGGCGTTGAGTGGAAATTATACCTTACATTTTCACGTATATCTCACTCAAAATCTAAATATCCATATAAATGTACGCCAAGGTTCATTTAAATGTCTTCAAGATATCCTACCCTCCTGTGAGTGGGATAGTACAATCTTATACTATATAGATAAATTTGATAATGGTATGAATAAAATTCATTTTAGAAATTTAAAAACCGATACGTATTATAGATTCTATTTTGCAAGAGTATCTCCAATTGCATATGAGTCGAATAGTACAGTAAGAATAGATTATGGCATAGCAGCTTCTAACGATATCAACTATACGATTTATGAAGGCAAAAAATTACCAGGAATGAGTGCGTCTGTCGATGAAGTATATCCAGATTGTCTTTCTGGTGAGTTTGAGCTGCCTATAGGAATCCCTAACCTTTATGATATTATAAAGTTTGATTTCGGAACTGCAATTGAAGGATTTTATGAACTTAATATGACCATTCATTGTGATGTTAAGGCTGTAAACATTGCGTATGCAATTGTTGAACTTAATGACATTGACGATGTAATTGATCCCATCACTGGAGAAAACCAAACTGAACCCGATCCCTCTCC
Source organism: Promethearchaeota archaeon (assembly GCA_048941065.1). Classification (GTDB taxonomy): domain Archaea; phylum Asgardarchaeota; class Lokiarchaeia; order Sigyniarchaeales; family SOKP01; genus Loki-b32. Next base: position 2,575 of record JBHLNY010000184.1, on the reverse strand, counting down.
AGAAACCAATAGTACGAGTGCTATCTTTTCGGTACCTCCAGAGTATACAGTCGGATTTCTCGCTTTTATGGGCGTATTTGCCGGGATTCTCGTGGGAGTCGTACTATACCATAGGAAACGATCTGTCTCAGGTCTAAGTATATAATTAAAAAAAATTTTTTTCTTTCTTCTTTAAATATTTTCATTAGTAAAGTATATAAAAATACTTTTTGTGTAAGAAAAAATGTCATTAAGATGTAATGTATGTAGAAAAGAATATTCCTATGGAAGAAAAATAAGTTTAGACTGCTGTGGTGAAGAAAGAAATTTTGGAGCAATATTTGAAAATGAAACAAATTTCTCTGCTTGGAACTGTAAATCTATTAATAATGTTAATCAAAAGAGACAATGTAAGGGGAAATCTGATATGAATATTCACTTCTTAAAGACAGGAAAGAACTATGCTCTGATCTATGAATAATAGTAAAAAAATAAAATAAGAAATATAATTTAAGCCTTTAATAACACTTTCGCATTATTTTGCCAATCTCTGACTGTTTTTGGAGAAGCACCACTCATTTTTGCTGATAATTCATCAGGATCTATTTTTAAAAGCCCATCAATAGTATTAATCCCAAAAGTTTTTAAACTCTCTGCTATGCCTTTCCCTATGCCTTTCACTTCAATTAAAGATGGCACTTCTTGACTTTCTTCCGTTCTATCTTCGTTAGTTGTTGTATCATTACTTTCTTCATATAAAGTCTCAACTTTAAAATCTATTCCAGAGCTTTTAGGGATCTCAATCTTATCAATATCGGCAATTCCAGCACTGGTTATATAAAATTCACAATCTTCTGGAGGTAAATCTGGAGCATCCACTATGACTGCTCTTCTCATCAATGAATTATTCGAGGAGAATCCTTTAGTTTTGAACATTACTCGAAAATGGCATCCGTGAGCAACAATATTACCCCCTATGGCATCATCAGCAGAGAACATCCCCATCATTCTAACAGCTACTTGATTGGTAAGGAGTACAGCACAATTATAGGTTTCAGCAATTCTTGACAATCCATGGATCATATTATTGAGAACCGCTTGCCGAGGAGCAAGGCTTCCGATTCCAACATATTCAGTTCGTAATAAAGCCATTAAGCTATCAACAATAATTAATCTCACTCCACGAGTCTTACATAAGACTTCTGCTTTTTGGATCATTTGTGATTGATGATCGGAAGAATATATTCTTGCGTGAAATATCTTCGTTAACACTTCTTTTGGATTTATCCCATATCGTTTTGCGATACGCTTAATTTTTTCCTTCGAAAAAGTATTTTCTGTGTCTATATATGCGACTGCTCCGCTTAGCCCTCCTCTCTTTTTGGGTAGCTGTACAGTCACTGCTATAGTGTGTGCCAAAGCTGTCTTTCCTGACTTAAATGGTCCATAGACTTCGGTAAGTTTGCCTGTTTGAAAGCCTCCTCCTAAAATTTGATTTAGTCCAGATGATCCAGTGGTAATATATTCGACATTATCATCGATCTCTCCAGCAGGAGTAAACTCGGTCATACCTAAAGCATTCCTTGCGTTCCAGATAAGTTTTCTAGCTGTTTTATCACCTAACCCATCGATTCCAGATACTAATTGACTAGGGGACATTGCTAACGCCTCTGCGGTGCTAATCCCGTTGTCTTGTAATAGTTTTATCTGTCGAGCATTTATCCCTTTTATTTGACTTAAATCAGCCATTCTTTTTAATCATCACCATTCTAATAATAATTTTTATTACTACTGTCTCTAATAAAACTATTTAAAGAAAAAATTAATCTAAAAAAAAGAGATTTGAAGGGACTTAGTCCTCAAAAATCAGTTCTAAGTTCTCAATATATTGTTTCGGAGTGATCCCATGTAAGAGGGCTCTATGAAGCATTCTGACATTCAATTCTTCCACATCATCATATGTTAAAAACAGGTCTTTATGAATTGCCTTTAAAATTCGAAGGATTGAAAACTCTACACGTTTATATTGACCAAAATAGCCTCCAAAAGCGATAAATAGATTAGATACTAACTCAAGATCTTCCGTGGAGAAAAGGCGGTAGCAATCAACACAAACAATTCCTAAATTAACACCAGCTTGATATAAAGATGCTCTATTTTTGATTTCAAGATGACAAACAGAACATTTTATAGGGTGACCATACTTTTGTGATTCAGTTATCATGAATATGTATTATCCGAAGTATATTTAAAGAAAAAGCAAGAGAAAGAGAGGAAGAATATACGAGGAGACGTATGATATTTTTTTACTATTTTCTAATTTTCTTCCTCAAAATCTCTTCAAATCATCTAGTATTTTAAGGATATTTAAAGGAAAATAATATAAGGATATTTGGTAGAAAAAAAAGGATTAAAAAAGAGAAATAAAATAAAAAATTAGAATTTTTTTATAGGGGGGAGATCTTTCAGGGTTATAGGTAATTTTATTCCTCTTTTTTAATATTAATATCAATTTATTTCAATAATATATAAAGAAAAAAGTGAAAGAAATATAATATTATTATAGTATTACTAGACCACAGTCAAGCAAGGTATA
>JBHLNY010000183.1:0-6885 GCA_048941065.1 Promethearchaeota archaeon | reverse complement strand
AAGAGTAATGTTTTGCTTTTTTTAAAAGAAGTTATAATAGAAAAAATCGATTTTTTTTCTAAAAAATTAAAGAATGAGAATCAAATTGATCTAATTGAAAGGTATATAAGTATCTTACTAAATTTTTATGACCTTTTGTTTAAATATTCAAATTTAGATGTATAGATCTTGATAAAGTTCTTAAATTTATATTTTAACACTTTAAATCTAAATGATTATTTTTCTAACTTTTATAATATATCCCCCTATCTAGAAAAAAATAGAAGGTATGATAAAATTACAGATTAATAATGCTTCTGCCGGGATTCGAACCCGGGTCGTGAGGGTGAGAGCCTCACATGCTTGATCCTAATCAAGTTTTTCATTAAAAAAGATAAGATTGACCGGACTACACTACAGAAGCATAAAATTTTTATTTTTTTAATTAAAATTTAAATCTTTTATTTACATTAAAATCTAAATATTAAAAAAATTTAATGTAATCTAATTTTTAAAATATTCTACAGATAAGTTTTACCGAGAAATAAATATTTCTTGGCAGGTAATCATCAACCCTAATGCATGTAAATTAAATATTGGAAAAAAAAATTATAATTTAGTACTTAAAATAAAATTGCTTAAAAATAAAAATTTATATAGTTCTACTTTTTAGGTGAACATCTGGTAGTTTTAATCGAAAATTTGAATAAATTTAATAGATCTTTGAGAAAATATCAAGCTCTTCTAGAGATTTATCAATTTCGAAATTAATCCTAAAATATAAATCATTTAATAAATCGAGGTTTCAATAAATTGACATAATGGTCTCGAATAGAATATTCAGCAATTTTAGTTGCTTCTGATATCATTTTTTGAGTTAAAATTGACTTCTGGTTATATTCTTTGGCTAATAATTTATCCGCTAAATAGATAATCGCACCAGTTAAAATAAAGGGATTTCTACCCCCACGTTTCCAATAGGACAACTCTTTCAAGATTTCGCAACATTTTATAGTTAAATTATTTTGATATTCTTTCTTTAACCAAGTAACTCCTTTTTTAACCATCCTATCCCTCAAATCATTGTGATTAATAACGTCATTTATTAATCTAATAAGATAATCCTCACTTCTATGAGGCAAGCTATCAGTTTTTAAATGTTTTTTATATTTTAAACCATCTCTCAGAATTAATCTGGGGTTAACTCTGTGTCCAAAATTTTGGAAGGATCTAGATATTTCATTTATGGTAATTGGAGCATTTTGGTTTTCTTTTCTTGCAGCATAAAAAATACAAAAAGCTATTAATGAAATGTTGTTAATAACTTTTTCTTCCTGTTTTAAAATTTTTTTATAATAATATGCTGCACTATTACGTATATTTTTGTTTAGATTTAGAAATAGTGAAATTTTGTTCAGAATATTAAAAACTCGATATTCAGTCTCATGATTTTTGATTCTTAAAAATTGAGAGTAATTTTTCTTTAATCTCCGATATAATTTTTGCTCATTTGGTGGTAGTAGTTTACCTGATTTATCCTTTAAATATTTTGTATTTTCGTAATCTATGAATGACCCTAACCCTCCTATAAAGTCTGTGCGTTCTCCTAAAGCTACATATTGTTTACTCAAATTATTAATTTTTTTTATATCATCAAAAATATATGAAGATTCTCTAAAAAATTTATTCACTACAAGTCCACATTCTTTGCAAATTTGTTCAAAACTATTATGGACTATATTTCCACCACATTCTGGACATGCTTCATAATTAAGATATTGATTCTCTAATTCTTTCATCTTTAACACTGAAAGATCTAATTTCTAATATAACAGATCTAAAAGCAATTTAACTTGATTTTTTGAAACAATTATCATTTCAATTGAAACGGGTTTACGCTGTAATGAAAAGTAATATACTGGAGTGGGAGAGAGATGATAAGAAATAAAAATTGAGTAATTTATAAAATTTAATTTAGAATTATTAATAACTAAAAAGATAAATTGCTTTTTCCAAAAATAAAGCATTAAAGAAGGATAAAATGACTCTGATTCAAAAAAATATAGATCAAATAAAGAATTTCCCTAAAGAAAATTTCGATTTATTGAAAAAAATTATTACCAAACTACATCAAAATTTAGAAGAGAAGAGAAGTGTTATGTACTCTGATATCATTAATTTAATTGTAAGAAAAGGAAAAATAGGAGAAAAATACGATAAATTAATATTATGGTGTAATTATAAGATTAGACTAGGTGAATTTATAGTAAAAATTCAATGAATCTTCTTTTATTAATAAATTTACTCTTAAAATATGAATATTTGATTTTAACAAAAAGTTAAAATATCAAATAGGAATTATAAATACTTAATTATAATAATACTAAATAATATATTGTAATATAAAAGTAAAGAACGTTTCATAAATAACATAATTTTTAAAACAATTGTTCAAATGAACGGTTAAATTCCTTTAAATTTAAATCTCTAAAGGAGATCGTCTATGGTTCGATTCACAGCAGATCATAAAGTATATATCAAGATCCTCTATTGGGGAATGGCTGGCTCAGGGAAAACAACAATCGTAGATACACTTTATAGATTAACAAAAGAAGATCAAAAAGATATTGAACCTACCGGGAATTTAACAAAAATTTCAATGGCAAGCGGATCAACACTATATTTTGATAGAGGTATTTTTCAATCCACAAAGCAGAAAAGTAGAGGAAAAGTATTTTATCATGTATATACTGTAGCTGGTCAGAGAAGATTTTCTCCATTAAGAAAAAAAATATTTAAAGGTACTGATGGAGTTATATTTACAGTTGACTCACAAACCCACTTTTTTGAAGATAACATAGAGTCTTTGAAAGAGTTAAAAAATGTAACGAGAGGAAAGCTAATTAGAGAAATTCCTCTTATAATCATGTTAAATAAACAAGATCTTAAAGAAGTAATTGGAGAAGAAGACTTTAAACAAGTCTTAAAAGATGAAAAACTCTGGTATGAGCCGGATCATGAACTATATATTTGGAATCCTATTATTTATTCAACATGTGCTTTATATGACCAAAGAAAAGATGTTTATCGCAGTTTTTCAGAATGTGCTAGAAGAACAGGATTATATCAAATATATGGAGATGGAGAAGCTCCAATAGGTGATAATTTTAGAGATTTCCAAGATATTTAATATTTTTAAAAATTAACTCAACTTTAATCGTTTGTCAAATTTAACATAAGATACAAGATTTTTTCTCATAGATTAAATATATCTACAAATAAATTGATTTCCTAATTATCTATTTTTAAAGGGATTTTTTGAAAAAAATTTAAAATTCTAAAGAATTATAAAATTAAATTAAGGTTATAAAAATTCGATGATAGAAACTAGACAAGGATGATCTACAATAAGTAGGAATGATAACTTATAGTTACATTGAGGATTATAAAAACCTTAATATATATCAAAGTCGCTAATAATATGACAATTTATAAAAATATTTATTCATTTTTATAAATAATTTGAAAAAGAGTATAATAAATAGAAAATGGGATTATATAATAAGATTAAGGATAATTTACCAAAACAATTTTCAATATTTCAATTAATGAGTATTTTAGGAATAGATGCAGTACAAGTTCGTAAAGTAAGGAATTTATTAAAGCAATTTTATTTACAGGGATACGTAAAAAGGGTATCTAAAAATATGTATGTTAAAATCAATTAATTACATTGATATTTAGCCTTAATTGAGGAAAAATAAATTTAATTAATTGGTAAAATGAATCTAATATACCTTCTCCTTTTAATGCAACTGTTTTTTTAAGTGAGAGGTTTTTGAATTTATTATAATTGATATAAGAGATAAAATCAAAGTCCGTCAATTTTTTAATATTATCCAAATCATATTTATTCAAAGCAATTACAATTGGAATATTGTAGATTTCATCTCTAAATAGTGTCTTTAATTCGTTCCAAGATCGTAGATTATGTTCTAAATATTTAAATTGTGAATCAACTACAAAGATTATACCGTCTACTCCATTTAAAGTTGCTGGGCGGGTACTTGCATAGAAATCTTGCCCTGTAGCAGAAAAAATTAAAAGTTTCAATCCCCACTCTGTTCCTTTGAATTGTAAAACACCAAAATCAAAAAATAGAGTTCTTCCTACTGAACTATCAATAGACTCTAGCAAATCTTCTTTATTAAAGTAAGAAAAAAGATATTTAATTGAAGTTGTTTTTCCTGACATTGCAGGACCGTAATATACAATTTTAACTTGCAAAGTTTTATTTTCAAAATCAAAAATCATAAATATTCAACCCCATAAAGAAACTATTTTATCTCCAATAAATGCTTTTTTACCATTCTCTATTAAATTTGAAAAATCTTCTCCCCATTCTTTTTTAATAAACGAGAGTATTCGGATTATAGGTGTTTCTTCAAAATCAATTGTCTCTAAAAGCGTTTTACTTCCAATATTAGTATTAATCTCTGCATTATTTAATATTGACAATCTAGATAATATAAAGAAAGCCCTTTTTGAACCGGAATAAAAGTTTTGAATTTCTTCCTTAACAATATTTTTTTTCAATTCATTTTTTTCAACTTCAAAATCTAATAACATTTTAATCAGATCTTTATCAATATAACTTACTTGTATTTTTTCAGATAACACTCTTTTCATCTTAGCTATAGATTTTTCTGTATCTTGAGAAATTTTCCTAAAAATATTTTGTTCTAATGTTAGATCAATCAACTTTAGATCAATTCCCTCTAATTCAACTGATATATTATTTGCTGAGATTGTTATAAATAAGATCTTATCCGCTTTTTTTTTAATTAAATTTTTTAAATAATAAAGATGCTCTTTTTGGTCTGGAATTTCCATTCCAATAAGCCAAGAACTAATATCTTTAATTTGACTAATTGCTTTTCGAGCAACATCGCAAGGGCATCGAATGTGGCACCTTTGAGAATTAAAATCAATATTTTCATTTAAAATTAAATCATTGTATTCACTGTTAGAGATAAAATCAGTATAAAACACATATTCTTTTCTGAAATGAATAAGTTCAGATAATTCGATTAGAAATTGATCAACTTTCACTGAATCTTCACCTAATACAATTATTGGAATTCTATCAAGTAAACAATATAAAATTAAGGAATTATAATTTTTTTTAAGTCTATCTAAAAATTCAAAAAAATTCATGGGTCCACCAATATTATTTAATTACTAATTCTCCTAACATCCTTTTAATATCGAAAGATCTGTGATCTTGGATTTCAGATGCTTGTCTAATAAGTGAGTTAATCTTTTTTGAGAATTGAGGAAGTATTAACCTTATAAGGCCAAGTTTTTGTCGTACTTTTCCAATTTCAGTACTAAATATTGCTTTTCCTAAACCATTAATAAATTGAAATGTATTTTCACAGTCGAGCAATATGTTCTCTGCTTGCATTTTTTTTAATAACCAAGCACATCTATTAGCAGTTTGAAATAGCGAATAACTCATTGCAGAGATATTATCTAATTTTTCTTTATTAATCTCAAATTTCTTCAATATCTTAGAGGCAATAAATCCCCCTTCAATCGTAATAAAGGCATATTTTAAATCGGGTATCGTCAATGAAAAATTGTTTAAAATTTTTCTTAATTCAATTGATATATTTTCTGAAAAACTTAAAGAAAATGATGTAATTCTAAGATTAAAATCTTCATTGTCTTTAATATTGAAACCTTCGATTATATTTTGAATTTTCTGATTAGTAAATTGAATTAAAGGTGGTTTAAACGATTCTCCAGATGTTATTAATGTTGTTTTAATTTTTTTCAGGCATTCACTTGTTTGTAAGAATATACCCCCTAAATTAACATTAGGTTGAGCAGTAATTGCTATAAAAAATTCATGATTGTTATCTAAAATACCTTGTTGATCTAATATTCGATTTAAAGAATGGTGTAAAGGACTATTTAATGGTGCGATCAAAATTTTCGCTTTTTTACCTTCAATCAGGATATATTTTAAATCATTAGGGTGTAGATGTATTCCCACATTAAAAATTGCACTGGTTGCAGAACTTACATTAAAGATTTCATCTTTAGAGAACCATACTCCCGTAGATTGAATTGGATTACCATCCCTCTGAGTCAATACCGCATTTTCTACTCCCTTTAATTGCTTAATTTGGTCTAAATGGATTCCAATTTTTTCTTTTAGGTGCATTTTAAATTCCAAGTACTATTTTTTAAAAAGATATACTTTTATTTTAAAAGAGATTTTTAAACTACGAAAATTTATAAAGAGAAACTTTATTTTCCTCAAAAAATCAAAAAAAATTTAAATATAGTGTTCTTATATTATAATATAGCAAATCGCATCTTTTCCGGTGTAAGCTTGGATTACGGTAGATATCCGTTAAATGAAGAGTTAAATCAGTGATGCGATATAAAAAATGTAGTTATAATTTTTCCAATTATAACTGAAGAAAGTTTTATTAAGATCCCTAAGAAAAGTCAAATTCCAATAGTAAGAAATGTAGGAAGTTTTTTAACTAATTGCGATAAACTTCTATTTAAATTAATTCCGGTTGATCCTGCCGGACCCGACTGCTATTTGGGTGAGAATAAGCCATGCGAGTCGAATGGGATACCTAAATTTCCCATGGCAAACTGCTCAGTAACACATGATCAACTTACCCTATAGAGAAAAATAACCTCGGGAAACTGAGGATAATGTTTCATAGTTGAATAGGCTTGGAAAAGTTTTTCAATAAAAGGGATAAGGAAAATGGTTCTTATCTGCTATAGGATAGGATCGTGTTCGATTATGGTTGTTGGTGAGGTAATGGCTCACCAAGCCGATAATCGATAGGGGCCGTGAGAGCGGGAGCCCCGAGA
>JBHLNY010000182.1:0-6917 GCA_048941065.1 Promethearchaeota archaeon | reverse complement strand
CCAAATATTAATGTAAGTTGAGTCAAATCTGAACCTACACTATCACCTACATCAATATCTCCATGACCTAATGCACATGATACAATTGAATTAAAAATCTCGGCAACATCTGTTCCAATAGAAACTAAGGAGACTCCAATTACTAATGGGGATACACCTAATGCCGCAGCAAGTATGGCAGAATGCCTAACAGCTATAATGCTGGAAGAAACAATTAAAGATAACCCTCCAATAAGAACCAATATCGCTAAATAGAAATCTATCATCTTATTTTAAATCTCCATAACTGTTTTACTTATATTAGATTTTTGTACTCTAATCCCCTACGATATGAGTAACTTAACTGCTGAAATCTTACTTTTACGCCTACAACGTTTTAGATTTATCCCTTAGCCAGAAGTGAAATAGACTTTATTGCAATTCTTATTAATTTATTGAACTTATTTAAATCTTATTATAATTAATATTACTTTGCATTACAAATAAGTCAGAAGTCTAGGTTTTTTATATTTTCAATTAATTTTTTAAGTATTTCACCAGCACTTCCTTTTAAGAATACATCTGCTAAATCATCCATAACTGTATTTTCTCTATTTATGAAAATAAGTTTTGCCCCATATTGTTTGGCTATTGAGGGCAAAAAATTTGCTGGGCTTATCAAAAGGGATGATCCAACTATAATAAAACAATCACAATTTCTACTTTCATTCATAGCACCTTCTAATATGCCATAAGGGAGAGATTCTCCAAATAAGACAACCTTAGGCTTAATATAACCTGAACAATTGCATATAGGATAACTAACATTTTTTGTATCAACTTCATCGAAAGTGAATTCTTTACCACACCTAATACAATGAAGCGTACCATATTCACCATGCAATTGGTAGATTTTTGCCCCAGATTCTCCACTTCCTGCTTTTTGGTGTAACATATCGATATTCTGAGTTATAACTGCTTTAATCTTACCTAGCTTTTCTAATTCAGCAATAGCATAATGAGCGGCATTAGGTTCTGCATCAGCAACAGTTCCTTCCAATTCGTTATGCATTTCCCAAAATTTTGAAGGATCCTTCAAAAAGTATTGATAACTAGCATAAATCGAAGGATCATAACGATCCCACAAACCCCCAGGGCTTCTAAAATCATCAATTCCAGATTCTGTAGATATACCTGCACCAGAAAAAACTACAATGTAATTTGAATCTTTAATAATTTTTGCTGCTTCAGTTAACTTTTCTACATCTGTCATTATAAAAAATAAAGAAAGTATAATTAATGAAATACATAATTAAATAAAAAAAATAACCTATAATTTAAAATTGAGGAAAATCAATCAGAGCTTCCTGAAAACCTAGATTTTTAAGTTATATCTTTTTTATAATAAAAATTTTTAACTTTAATTTTTAAATTTACTTGAAAATATTAATTTAATTAGGAGTAAAATATGACAGTTGTTATGAAAAAATTAGAAGAATTTAAACTTATACCAGTAGCAACTATAGAAAATATAGAGGATGCTCTCCCGCTAGGGAAAGCTCTCGTCGAAGTTGGTCTTCCTATTGTAGAAATAACCTTTCGAACCCGAGTTGCAGGGGATGTAATACGTCTTCTGACAAAGGAGATACCTAAACTCTTTATAGGAGCTGGCACTGTTTTAAATGTTAATCAAGTAAACAAAGCCATAGATGGAGGTGCTCAATTTATAGTAACTCCAGGTTTCAATCCAAGAGTTGTTGATTATTGCCTAAATTATAAAATTCCTATAATTCCTGGTGTTAATACACCAACAATGGTGGAGTGGGCTTTAGATAAAGGACTAAAAATAGTAAAATTTTTTCCCGTGGATCTATCTGGGGGAGTAAAAATGCTAAAAGCCTTAGCAGGCCCATATCCAGAAATGAAATTTATACCTACGGGAGGAATTAATAATAATACTTTAATTGAATATTTAAAATTAAGTAATGTCATTGCATGCGGTGGAAGCTGGATAGTTAAAAAAGATTTAATTATATCCAGAAGTTTTGAAGAGATTAAAAGATTAACAAAGAAAGCAATTTCACTAATTAATTCTGAAATAAAATGAATAATTCAAAAGATTATAAAATTTTTTCTAGCCATGGGATAGCTTGATCTAATACTTCTTGAATATTTTCTTGAAATATTAGATGCGAAGCCCCTTTTAAGATTTTTATAGTTTTATTTCTACATGTAAGTCTATCATATAATTCATTCATATATTCAACAGAAAACAAAATATCTTCCTCTCCATTTATTATCATTATAGGTGATTCTATCTCTTCAATAGGTTTTGGCAATGGATCTTTCATCTGAGTATTGAGTGATGTTAATGTATATTTAAGACTAAGAAGTGGATCTTTCAAAAGTAAACCAATACGCTCTAAAACTCTTTCATTTTTAGCTAATTTATTAAAATCTAAATATAATGTTGTACTTAACTTTAATTTGGGAAATATATTAGCAAATATAGGTACTAATGGTATGATTAATCTTAAGAATAGATTCATTTTAAGTATTTTTTTATAAGCTTTTTCATTAAATATAGCAGCATTATGACAAATAGCACCTTTAAATCTAATATCATTGGCAAGAGAATAAAGAGCATTTATACCTCCAAGACTTGAACCCATAATCACATTGTTCTCACCATAATTTTCAATGACGTAAGAGTTTACATCATAAACAACCTTCATAAATTGATTCATTGTGAAATGCCCTCTAATACCTTCACTTAAACCATGACCAATCATGTCAGGTGCTATAACCCGATATCCTTTCATAAAAAGGTTATATAAAAATTCAGCATAAAACCTACTATAAACAGATGTACCATGTAAAAAAATAATTGTTCCCTTAGCTGAGATCTCTTCATTATCATAAATATCTAAATGAATTTTCAATCCTTGTGAAGTTATATACACTTCTCTAATAAGGTTTTTAATATCTTGAGGATTTGTATTAAAGCAATAATTAAACCAGTAATCATTATAATTTAATGAAGTCATATTAAATTAACCGATCTCAGTAAAGAGAAAACTATTCAATCTTTTGACAAATCTTTTCAACTTTTTGAATAGTCTCATCAATAATTTCATCAGAATGTAACATACAGGTATAAAATCTGCTTCCAGCAACAGAAATAATTTTCTGGTCTACCAACGCAGCCCCCATATACTCCATAAATTCTTTGCGATGCTTTATTTGAGGACTTTGTTTAGGATCACTAATATCTAGACCAAACACGCAAGAAGAGTGGAAATGTACAGTACCACCATAATTATAAGAAATCCAAGGTAAATCGTATTTTTCAAAAACTTTATTTAAACCAGTGGAGAGTCGAGTAGCCGCTTTTCCTGCAATTTGAGTTGCATTAGTCTCCTCAACAAGCTTCATAGCCCAATATGCTGCTGCGCAAGTTAGAGGAGTTGCTGCGAGAGTTCCACCGCAATATGCTCTTTTTGCGCCTCCTCCTACTCCAGCTGCTACTGTAGCCATAACATCTGCCCTTCCCCCTAAGGCTGCAGCAGAAGGATATCCATGTCCAACTATTTTTCCAAAAACAGATAAATCAGGAGTATAGTTAAAGTATGCTTGACCTCCGCCCATATCTAGCCTAAAAGCACATACTACCTCATCAGAAATAAGTAATGTATCATTTTGATGACAAAGCTCCTCCACTTCCTTATTAAAACCTGGTCTTACAGGAATAGCACCAGATTCACCACCCATTGGCTCGATAATTACTGCTGCAACTCTTTTCTTTTCATTAAACATTTTTCTTAAAGCTTCAATATCATTTGGTGGAATTGAATCAATATATTTATATATCTCCCTTGGGATCCCATGAGATTCCATTCTTTTTGTACCTGGTATATGCATGTCATAAACCAGCTGATCTGACCAACCATGATAGCTTCCTCCTACTTTTATAACATGCTTTTTTCCTGTAAATACACGTGCTACGCGGATTGCTAACATGTCTGTTTCAGTACCACTTTGAAGCCACCTAATACGTTCGCAGGAAGGAAAATGTTTTTGTAGTTCTTCAGCTGCTAAATACTCATATTCGCTTGTAATACCATGACAAGGTCCTGATTCCCTTATAACTTCCATAACTTTTTCTGTTAATTCTGGATGATTATGTCCTAAGATTATGGGTCCTCCATCCATTAAAAAGTCTGTTAATACGACATCATCTATAGTCTCCATATAGCATTCAAATACTCTTTTACTTGTTAATGGAAAAGGATAGTTAAAAGCTAGATTATGTTCCACACCTCCAGGAATGGTTTTTTGTGCCCTTTCAAATGCTTCTCTTGATTTTACATGATTTTTCTCGTATCTACTAACAATTTCTTTTAATTCTTCAGGTTTAAATTTTCTAAGTGGTTGATTAACAATGTTTTCTATTTTAGCTTTCAATTCCTCATATTTCATGTTAGACATTTCAAATCAAAGTTATCAATTTTTAATGGCAATTCTCACAATTTTACTAATTAAATATATAAAGTAGACATTAAAAAAGAAGTTATTGTTTAATTCTGATTTCATGGATTTTAAATATTTCTATATAGAATTATACCATTGCTTGAAGAAAAACTAAAAATTTAGTTTTCTTATCTTTAAAAAATGATAGAAGATCTATTTTATTCCATGGACCTTAATATTAAAAAGATATTTTCTAATTTAGAACTTGATTTATTTCGGTTATTTCATAAAAAAGTTAGAATTCATCCAGTAGCTATTATTGTTCAAAGAGGGTTCCTATTTTTTTTTGTAAAAAATGAAGATTACTTTAAAGCAAAATCCCGTATAAAATATATTAGAGATTATTTGCCAAATAAGAAACTATTAGTTATCCGATTAGAAAAGACAATTGCAAAAATAGTTTTTGGGTTTTTTCCTGATGTTTATATTCATAATCTTGATTTAGAAATTGATAAAACCACGGGTGAGATAATTATTACAATAATTCTTTTAACCTATGAGGATAGATTAATAGCAATTGGTGCTAATGGGAATTATATTAAAGCTGTGAATGAAATATTTGACAAATTTATTTTTCCCGTAAAGGTAAAATGCAAAGTAGGCAAATATAATTCATAAAAATATAAGAATAAAAATGTTAAGTTCTATGGGTTTAAAGGTTCAATTAATTTTTTTTCTAGCAAAGCCTCAATTGCATTAATAATAGGGTCTTCATTTTTTTCATTAACATTTTCAACCACAGTTAATATTTTAAAAGTTCTATCTTCTTTCATAATTGAATAGATATTTTTTAAAACACGATACTCATAATTATCTAATTTATATTTACTTTTGATCTTTTGAATATCCAACTCCCCGACAGAGACTTTAAAATAATCCTTATAATATAACTCGAAATATTTATATAATAAAGGTAATATCTCTTTTTTGAAATAACTTGTGCCATGATCCCACTTTTCTAACCTTTTAGAAATTTGTAAATAAGCTGAAAATGCAAAATGAAACATCTGGTTTTTTAATCTTTTAGAAGCCTTTTCTTTTATGATAAGAACTGTTCTTAATTCCTCAATATCAAGAATAAGGCAAAAAAATTGCTTTAAATCTAATTCTACTACCTTTTGATATCCAATTCCATTTTTATATGATTCATTTGAACCAGATCCATCAGATTTCTTTTTCGTCATTTCTTCACCAACAATTGAAATTGCTTGGATAAATCCTGAAAAAATGGTTTTTTTACCTCTAAGTAAATGAGAATAATTTTTTGAAAAGATTGGGATTCCACTAGTTTTGTGTATTAATATTATCGACAGAATATTTCTTGCATCTTTAAACCTTTGTGTTCTTAACAATAAATAGTTCTCTTTTTTCTCTCTTCTAGGTATCAAAATATAAGATCTTAAGCTTAATGCACTTAAGATACCAATAATTACTAATAATATACTTATTAACACCCACAATATTAAAGTTAAATTATCTTTTGTGGGAATAAATTCAATATATGAAATTTCAAGTAATACATCATCAATCGAAATTTTAATTATCCTGTCTAACTCAAACTCATCAGCAAGATCTAGTTGAATTGAAATTGATATATTTTCATTTTCTGAAATTAAAGCTCTTACATTATATCCTCCTATTTTTGCATCTTGAAATAGAGGTGTGTAATTATATTCGATTAATTCAATTGGATCTGAAACTCTTATATCATTAATTAGAATCCTGATTTTACTATTTTTGGAAGATAGAGTCCAGTTCTGATCAATTTTGTATTTGAAATAAAACTTTGCATCCGTAAGTTCGATTTTATGAGAGCTTATGTCACTAAATTTAGATAAATCTTGATTCCATGATATGAAAGTAGATTGGTCTATTTTTTTCTCATAACTAAATGTTAAGTTAACAAATTTTATAACTAATTCATTAAATTGGTCATAATCCCAATCAGATATAATATTATCTTCAAAATGAAGTAGCATTCCTATTGTTAAAGTAAAATTACAGTGATCCGTATTCAAAACTGAAGAAAGGTAGAAGATTAAGTCTTCTTCAGGATAACTAATCATATATGTGTCTGACATAATGTCCTCTCCAGGTGGTCCTCCGGGAGGATCACCCGTTCCTAAATCGCTTGGTTGAAGATATGCCATTTCATATATTTTATCTTTCTCCAAATCTGAAATCAATATATAGAATCGAACATAGTCCCCAACATCGTATGTGTCTAATTCTCTCCATAGATCGTTTCTAGCTTCAGTATCGCCTTCTCGATCTATATCTAAGCTAGCATTTGCATAAACAATTGCATTAATAGAGGCAGAAGTAATTATATAATCTGACATATTAACAGGTAAGCTGATATTTCTTTCCCAGTGTATACTTGGATTTGTAACGGCAGTTTGATCATT
>JBHLNY010000181.1:0-7003 GCA_048941065.1 Promethearchaeota archaeon | reverse complement strand
TGTCCTAAACCTACACATTGAGCAGCAATACCTATTCTCCCAAAATCTAAAATTTTCATTGCCATTTTAAAACCTTCTCCAGAATTTCCTAAGATGTTTTCCTGATGTACTCGCACATCTTGGAATACAAGTTCTGAGGTATTTGAAGCACGAACTCCCAATTTATCTTCCTTAATCCCTACAGAATACCCAGGAGTATCAGTATCTACAATGAATACTGTCAACTGTTTCCTAGTATCTTTCTCACCTGTCTTAGCTACCACTAATAATGTCTTTGCAATACCACCAGAAGTAGCAAATATTTTAGTTCCATTTAGAATATATTCATCACCATCTTTAACCGCGGTTAATTGAACCCCTCCTGCATCAGAGCCTGCATTTGCTTCAGTTAAACAAAAAGCTCCTACTTTGTTACCTTTCGTCAGATCAGTTAGAAATTTTTGTTTTTGATCTTCAGTTCCATATTTATAAATAGGATAAGCCACAACACCATTATGCACCGCAATAGTAATTCCCCACGCAGCATCAGCACGCGAAATTTCCTCAATTACAATACAAAAACCAATTGTGTCATTGTGTAGCCCAGCTCCTCCATACTCTTCTGGAATGCAACTACCAAAATAATTCATTTCTTTCATTTTTTGAAAAGCATTTTGATCTAATTCCTGTTTTTCATCGCTCTCCCTTGCTACAGGCACAAGATATTCCTCGGCAAATTCTCTGGTAATTTTTTTTAACATTTTTTGTTTTTCATTTAAGGAAAAATCCATAAAAATCATCCATTTATTCTTTTTTTCTAAAAATATTACTAAAAATTTAAACTATTTTAAATGAATAAATAGGTTATTGCATGATTATAATTAAATTTATTATAATTATTTATGAACAATTTAAAAATAGATGATCATTTTAGGCGGAATTTAAATCTATTCTTTACATTACTAGAATTATGAGTAATGATGATCACCATTTTGAAATTTCAAAACATAAAGATTATTTATATGTAATTAAAGAGAATATCTCTATTGTTCATCCAGTTTATACAAACGATCCTCTCAATATGTATTTACTCTTAGGAAGTCAGAATGCTCTTTTACTTGATACTGGATGTGGATTATATCCACTAAAACCTATAGTTGATGAGCTTATAGGTGAAAAAAACCTATTAGTAATCAATACACATACTCATTGGGATCACATATTAGGAAATGAAGAATTTAAGGAAGTATATGTTCATGAAAATGAAGTTGATATAATTACAAAACCTTATGATGTTTCATACTTTAAAGATTCTCCAAATGAAATAGTTAAAAAATATGCAGAAAAAAATTTTCTAATTCCTCCAGCAAAAGTAATAAAATCTTTAAAAGATTGTGATATTTTTGATTTGGGAGAAATAGAAGTAAAAGTCATACATTGTCCTGGACATTCTCCTGGTTCTATATGTTTATTGACCTCCACAGGCGAACTTTTTACAAGTGATGTAGCTTACTATGGAGATACTTTTATACCTGGAAAAGATAAATTACCTGAAATTCTTAATACTCTTTCTAAATTAATAGATTTATGTGAAAACCAAAAAAATATTGAATTATATCCCTCGCATAGAAATTATCCGTGTGATATTACACTTTTAACTGATCTTTATGCGGGAGTTGAAAATATCGAGAATCTATGGGATACTAAGGAAGCTTTTGACTTCTTTCATGCATGGCAGATTGATGATGATAGTGGTAAATTTAGATATTATATTTCAAAATAATAGAAAAAATAAATAAAAATTAAAAAAAAATTAATAGGAGAGATACTGAAAAAAATTTATACCGGATGAATTTTATATGATTCATTAAGCTTTTGTGCCACACTCTCGGCAAAAAGGACCAATCAGTTCTGCACCACATTTTGAACAAAATCTTTTACCTTCTTGTGAAACTTGGATATCGGTTTGTGTGTCAGGTGGTGGTTGGTAAGTCTCAATAACTCTTTCTTCCCCCATTTTTGATTCTAATGTGATAGCATAAATACTTATAATAGCAGCGATAGTTCCGAGAACGCCAGCTATGATTGGAAGATAAAATGCGATACCAGGATCAAATACTAACCAATAATTAGTGATTTGTCTATCTAAATAATTATAGTATATACCGGGAGCGATAAAAGCTAGGATTCCACCAGTTAAACTCGTTCCTGCTACTACTTTATTATTTCTTTCGCGTTTTGCATAATTTGCTGCTATAAACATTAATATCGCTATAATAAATAACATTGTCATAACGCCTGCTCCAATAAGGTTATACTTATTTCCCAATTCATCACCAAAAAAATCTGTAGCACCCCCTGAATCTGTTTCTATACCATATGGAGTATCGTATGTCATAAAATATAAACCAGAATACCATAAGAAAACTGTAAACCCTGACTCTAATGTGGAGCTTGCAGGAGTAAATAAACTAATTACTGCTAAAATCCCACCAGCTATTAGTAATTTCCAAGTATGTTTTGTGACATCTTTAATTTTTACTTGTGACATAATTAATACCTCCTTTTTCTTATTATTGGATTTTCATTAAAATTTAAATTATAATTTATATTAATCATTTAATCGTATATAAGGATTACATTCTAACAAATATTCTTAATTTATACTTCTTTAAATTTAAAAGTCAATGTCTTGAGAAGTGAGCTTATACAAATTCTTAATAAAATATTCTGGAACTTGTATTTTTTTCAAATTTCTAATTAATTACTGGTGAAATAGCTTTTTTTTTCTATTTATTTACTTCCGACTGTAGAGAAAAAATAGTGAAAATTGAATTTTAATTAAGTTTTTTTAAAAAAATATATTTAATTTCAATTAATTTTGAAATAACAGAAATTTGAAGTAAAAACTTGGAAAAATGTTATTAAGTGTAATTATTATACTTTCATGCTTTATTGGTGTAATTTTTTTTATTATATCAGAAAAAATGAATAGAGCAATTGTATCATTAATAGGGGCAATAATCACTTATTTTGTTTTAATATTTCTTGAAGGTTTAGATTTTTCAATAATTGTTGATCTATTATTTAGTTCTCAGGAGGATGGTTATGTAAATCTACATTCATTAATCTTAATTATAGGAATGATGATGATCGTACAAATCTCACATGATGTTGGTACTTTTCAATTTATAGCAGGAAAACTAATTAAACTCTCAAAAGGAAAGCCTGTTCGTCTAATGATTATATTTTGCTGTGTCACTGTATTTATATCGGCAATTTTGAATAATATTTTAACGGTTATTATTATAATACCACTTACAATTACAGTTTCAAGAATTTTAAATATAAATCCTTCCCCCTATATTCTTACTCAAGCAATATTAGTAAATATAGGTGGTACAGTTTTTTCAATTTCCTCAATTCCAAATATTTTAATTACAACATTTGCAGGAATAGAATTTCTAGAATTCTTTCTAAATATTGGTTTAACTTCTTTAATCATTTTTATATTTACGCTCTTATTTTTTATACTAATTTATAAAAAAGAATTAACGATCCCAGAGGAAGGAAAAAAAGCTTTAAAGGAATTTGATGTTTGGAATGTTGTTCAAAATAAAAAATTACTATATCAATCATTGTCCTCTTTAATTATCTTATTAATATTACTCATATTTATTCCATCTTCACTCCTTTCTCCAGATATCATTGCTTTATCTATGGCTTTAATTTTGATCGTCATTACCAGATTAGAACCAAAAGAAATTATAAGTAAAATAGATTTTGAGTTGATCTTTTATTTATTAGGGATTTTTCTTATTGTTGGAGGCCTTGAAATAACAGGCGCAACCGAAGTTATAGGGACTTTTATACTAAACATTGGAGGAAATAATCTCTTTTTCCAACTTCTCTTGATTCTTTGGTTTTCTGCTTATTTAAGTAGTTGCGTTGATAATATACCAATTACTAAGGTATTAATCCCTGTTGCCGATACTATGACAGAAACTGCTTCGTTAATCAATAGAAAACAAATATTTTATAGTCTTGCATTTGGGGCAAATTGGGGGGACAATTTAACACCATTAGGTGATAATATTCTTGTGGTTAATATTGCTGAGCAAAATAAGCGTCCTATCACTTTTAAATCCTTTTTCAAATTAGGATTTATTACAACAAATTACCAATTAATAATTCTTTCACTCTATTATTGCTTAATTTTTTATTTACAAATTGGGATCATTATTTTAGGAAATGTGGGTTTAATTATAATGGTGATCTATTGTTTGAATAAATTTGGATCAAAAAAGATCAAATCTCATATCTCTGCTTTTAGCAGTAAATTAAGAGAAATTATAATAAGGTGATGTGGAGATGGTATTTAAAAATACTCTAAGAATAAAAGCAGCTTTACCAGAAGTTAAACATGTAGCTATGTTCTACAATAATGGCACAATTTTTCAAACAACATTTGAGCAAGAGATAAATATCCCAAAATTAGGTGAAAATCTAGCAGAAATATTAAATCATATAAGAAAACTGTATGAAATCTGTAATTATAATTTTGAAGATTATAAAAAAATTATTTTTGAAACCGATGATATGTCTATTATTATCCTGAAACTTGGCGAAGATAGTAATATTGCCCTTTTTTTCAAGAAAGAAGAAGAAAAAGAACTAAAATTAACTGCTATAAAAAGATATATGACCAGAATTGAAGAATTAATCGATATGGATGAAAAAGAACTGATAATAAAAGATATAATTACAAAAGAAGAAGAAATCAAAAGTATAAAAGAAAACCTTCAAAAAAATATGGAAATGATTATGAATTTGCGTAATGAATTAAATGATATCGAGAAAGGAATAATTGAAGGCGATCAAAAGAAAATTATGAAAGATTTAAATGATCTAGATCTTGAATGTGAAAATTTAAACCGTGATAAAGAAAAAAAAACTATTGAAATTGAACAGTTGAAAGAAAAAATAGAAAAAAGTCATAAATAAAATTAACAAATTAAATTTAAATACTATCCCTACTAGCCAAATTGTGTTAATAACTTTAATTTTTTTTGAATTAGTTCTTAAAGGTAAAAAGATATGGAAAATTTAACTAATATAGAGAAAGAAGCTCAGCAAAATTTTAAAATTGCCCAATATGAGAGAGAGTTAGCCCAAAAATCAAAAATTAATGCTCTTATTGAAATTAAGAAGTCAAAAGCTAGAGAAACTCTACTAAAAATTGAATATGAATTAGCTCAAATAAAAAAGGATTTAGCAGAAAAGAGAAGAGTTTTAGCAAAGGAGAAATCAGAAATTAAAAAAAATCAAATCCTAGACTTTTCAGAAGAGGAATTAAAAAATGAAAATGAGTATGCTATTTATAACGAAAAAATAGCAAAAAATCAAAAAGAAATTGCTGAAGTTCATAAGAAAATTGCTACAGTTGAAAAACAAATAGCTGAACTAAAACTAAAATTATCTGGAGAAAAATTAGATGTAGCAAAAGCTAGAGAAAAATTAGCTAAAAAACAAACTGCTTATCTTAAAATAATGCGAGTACCTGCGTCAGAAAATAAAATCTTGAAAGCTAAAAATAATTTAGAAAACCAAAAAAAAATCCTATCAAAACAAAAAAATGATGTATTGGAAAAGGAACAAGATATAAAGAAAAAAGAAAATAAACTTGCTGAACTAAAGAAGGAACTTTCCTCGAAATTCTCAGAGAGAGAAAAAATTAGGCATCCAGGTATTATTATCGCAGGATAAGTTTTTAATCCTTAATTGTCTATTTAATAATATTCTGCTAAAATCATCACATTTAAGAAGTAATCCTACTATTCCGAATTTTTCGCAAATATTTCTTTTTCTGTTGTTCTATTGGTTTTACATACCCAAGTAACTCATCAAAGCTTATTTTTTGATGCAACTGTGGGCGAAAAATAACCTTATAATATCTTTTTTTCCAGTAGAATCGTAAGCTATTAAGATATATCAATAAATCTTTTACTTGTTGAGGTTTAATTTCTGCATATGATGTTATTATAATTTCCTCGCGATTAGATTCTATGTTCCTTTTTAATAAAGTGCCATCAGTTTTTAAAAGATAAATAGTTCCATTTAAATAAGCATTATTTTCCTTATTGTAAGTTAACCCGAGATATTTGGCAAGTAATTTATAATTTTGACTGATTTTAGCTTCTAGGTAATTTTTTTGAATTACATCTCGATTTTTATTTTTTATTATTGTTTTTAATTCTTGTTCTTCCATTTGTCCTATATTTTTTTGGAGTAATTCATAATATTTCACTTGGAGGTTGGTAAATATTAGCATTTCTATATCACTATAAAAGTCTTGAACTTCACGACCTAAAATTCTGTCATCTTTGATGTGATCCCAGATGATGAAGAAAAGTACAGCAATTGAAACTCCTAAACTAACAAATACAAGAATAACTTCTGAACCCATTATATTGGAATATATTTTTATTAATTTAAAGTATTATTTAATATGAAATAATATCTTACAGATAGTTGTTGTTTTTATAGCAATCATTAAGTATTTAATCTTTTTTTTATATGATTAAATGGTTTAGTTAAATATTATAACTATATTTTATTAAATTACTTAAATATAATTAGCTAATTATCGTGAATTAAGATTGTTTGATAAAAATTATTTGGAAAAAGTCAGAGAAGATAAAGAAAAATGGGATAAACTTTATGAAAGCCAGAAAGAAAGGAATGTTAAATTCGTAACTGATTCTGAAATCCCGATAAAGAGATTATATACACCTTTAGATATAAAAGAAAAAGATTATTTAACAGATATAAATTTTCCCGGGAATCCACCTTTTACTCGAGGTGTATACCCTTCAATGTATAGAGGGCGCTTATGGACTATGCGATTATTTTCGGGACATGGTACTCCTGAGGAAACTAATAAGCGCTGGAAATTTTTGTATGAAAATGGTGAAACTGGATTTAGTGCAGCAGTTGATGCTTTAACATTTAATGGTATTGATCC
>JBHLNY010000180.1:0-7005 GCA_048941065.1 Promethearchaeota archaeon | reverse complement strand
ACCCTAAAATCCACCTTAAAACTCGCAAAGTCCATTTCTTTTTTAATTATAAAGGGGATAGATGATAATTTGCTAATCCTAATACTATTCCCTGAAATAAGTAAGCTTAACTTTTTTGTTTTTGTTGCTCTTTATACAGCTTTTTAATATATGCTCGTAATCTCTCAAAGCTCTCATCTTCTCCTAAATTAGCAGAGCAATATTCACAATATTCTGAATTATTATTTAATTTTTTTCCACAAACTTTGCAAAATGATTTAGAAGTTTCCATTACATTTACCTCCTTTTCTATATCAATCTCATTTTTTAAATTATAAAATTTATTTTCTAAAATTTTTTTATTATTTTCGCTAATTTCTTTATCATCTAACCAACTTCTCTCAACATTGGGGGTTCTTAAAAGAAAAGGTCTCTCAATTGAATTTACCCTTATAATACATTGTCCTTTTCTTAGCATTGAGAGGTATTCCTTCTGTTTTTCTTCAAGGTTTAGCAATTCTTGCATGATATCTTTTTGCATATGATTCTGAAAGGAAACAAAAACTCCACAATTAGCCAAAATTTCTCTGCTTATCTTAGGGCGTGTAGCAAGGGAAATTAAACATTCTCCTGTCCCTCTTAATAAAAGTGCAATATCTTCAATATAAGAAGTAATTTTTGTGCGATTTGAGAACTCTTCAGGGGCGTAATACTGAGCATCTTCGATTATGGTTATATGTTTAATTCCATCATAGTCCTTACTTCCGATTTCGATATTTCTGTCCCATAGATACTTTAATATCATATTAAGAAAAAATAACGCATCTTCTTTCTCCCCTCCTAATCGTATAATGGAGCTTAAATCCAGAAGAACCCTATGATTAAATAATTCTTTTACATTAGCACCAGTTTTTTTTGTAAAAATATCTTTCAATGTACCCACCGAATATCTTCGTATTCTGTTTTGTATTGCTGCCACGCTTTTTTGAAATGTAAAATCTTTATTTTCTACAGAGTATTTCTCACTAATTTTATTAAACCAGTCCCAGTTCCTAGTATCTTCTTTTATACATACCTCATTCAATATATCAACAAAGACTCGTTCCATTTGAGGAGAATATTCGACTCCTTCAAATAACCCTCCACTTTCGAATATTTGAAAAATCCTCTCAGCATGAATCTGCGTGTTAGAACCTTCTGGATCGAAAATATTTATCGAAAAATTTTCTCCAGGCTTAATTATCAGTAAATTATTTATTTGCTTTTGTAAAAATTGATACTCTCCTTTAAATTCAGTAAGTAAAAAAGGAATATCATAAACTTTTGAGAAATTTAGTAAAAAATGTTGAACAAAATTACTCTTTCCTGTACCGGTAATACCACACACAAACATGTGTTGCGAAAGATCCGAAAAATTAAGGTAAAAATTGTGCTTTACTCTGTTATTATGCAAAATTTTTCCTAGTTTTATCGTCCCTTTTTTTGAATTTAATCGAGAAGGATAATCTAAGTTTATCGCATACTTATTTGAAATTTGAAAAGAAAATAAAAATAAAATAATAGATAAAAGCAGAAAGGGAATAGAAATATTAACAATTACAGGATTTTGTAAAGAATCTGATTTATCTGTGAAAATTTCTGAAGTTAGGCTAAGCAGAGTTATAGAAACAATTGACAAGACAATTATTATGATCTTCAGAACAAGATTAACCTCATTTACTCTCCCTATTATATTCAATTTAATTTCTCTGTATCTTAAAAAGAAGTATAGTATCGAGAGAAAAAAATTGATCAATATTATAGTTAATAAACTAACTAATATAGTCATTTAAATAATATTTTAAATAAATCGTTATAAACTACCTTTTTTTCAAGTGCCATACACTTCTACTTTGCAAAAACCTTAAATTATCATTCGTAATTTTTTAATTTTACAGTATTAAGTATAAAAATAAAAAAAAAGTTGAAATTAAGAAGTGGCTGAAATAATATTAGATGGAATAATTTATATCTTTGGTTGGTATCTCTTAATCTTTTTAGGAATAATTCTTTTTATTATTGGTATTTATTTTGGACTTGAAATTTTAATTATTCTTGGAGTCTTTTTTACGATTACTGGGGTATTAGGTGTTTATTTTAAACGTAAGTATGGAGAAATAGAATATATGAAGATATATGTTTGGTTGTTATTAATCATTTATGGAATATTACTTATTATTATATCATCAGAGTATCCTGATATCCTGATGTTTTTCCAAGTAGATTCTCTCTTATTTCTGATTTTTGGAATCATCATGATGTTGGGTGGTGGAATAGGCATTTATTTTAGAACAACGAAGGATCTAAGAAGAGGAGAAGAAGAAAAGTCATTGGAGACAGTGACTCCAGAGGCTGATTTAATCCAAAAAGAAAATGAAAAGATTAGTATATATTTGAAAACACTTCCCTATTTTTGCGAATCTTGTAAGAAATTCACCTATATATTTAGAAACTATTGCGGAAATTGTGGAAGTAGGGACAGTTTAAGAGAAGCAACAAAAGAAGATTATGTAAAATATTACACTGAAATATCAACGATAGAAAAGGACCAAGAGGCTGAAACTAAATTGGGAATTAAGCCTCCTTCACCAGTAGAAGTTAAAGTAGGGATTTCAGAAAAAAAAGAAGAAAAACCCATAATAGAGGTTCCTGTATTAAAAGCTGAAGAAGTACAATCCAAACCATCCCTTTCAAATACGGAAGAGAAGCCTAAAGTAATTCCCCCTCTCTGTGAATTCTGTGGAAATGAAGTGAATAAGAAACAAGAATTCTGTCCAACATGTGGTATGAAAATATCTAAAAAGTTAGTTTAAAGTTAACATTCTATCCGTTTTTTCAATCCTTATAAGGAAAATACCATAGAAAGCTACAAAAATAATGGGAGACATGTCGTAAATCCCATAAAAATTCCTGTTATAACACCTCCAGTTAGCAATCCGAATGCCCTTTTAGGATTAAACGGTATTTTATTTACCAAATACCAAACCGCAATCATTAGATCTACAATTGCAACAAAAGAACCATAAGCAATGCAGTAATATATCGTTTGCTCGTGAGGATATACCGTAGCATTTAGATCGGATATTCTATTCAGATAATAAGGATCAATATATCCATGAAAATTTATAAAACTAAAAATTAACCTATCCGGAAGCGGATCTAAAACCGCAATTAAAAATAATGTGAACCAATCAAATATTATTCCAAACCCTATAATAATATAAATTGTTGCCAGAATAATACGAGGATTGTCAAGCTGGTCATGCTCAACAACCGTCTTATCTATATTCCTCAACCTTGGCTGAATATATATGCCTCGTAATCTTAAAAATGTCATCAATCCTATGGCAATCAAAATAAAAGCTAACAAAAATTTCATATAGCCAAAAAAAATCACAGCAAACCCATTAAATGCTATACAAAACTGTTCTAATCCTATCAAAAAGTCCTCAGAAGGTTCATTAAAAATTAAGAATTGAAGCAGTAATGTCATCTATCACTTATCCAAACTAAAATATAAAAAGTCTACAAATTCTACAAGAAAAAATTGTAGCAATAGCTCCTCTTTCTAAAACCAATTTATATACAAATCATTTTTGAATTTTCATTTCAAGATCACTCGACTAAAATATTAAATAGCAATTTAATATCTTTTTATATACAACTCTATACTATTTTGGTAAAATAAAAATGAAAAAACTAAATTATAAGAAAAAGAGGAAAAAGGAATATAGGGAGACTAAAAAGAAAGATGAAATACAAAATACAAGATAAAGAAAAATTAGAAAAGTATAAGAGTTGGAAAAAAGAACAGAAAAAGAAGAAGAGAGAAAAAGTTGGGAAGTTGAACATTATCGGATGTGGTTTTCTGATAACAATCATCATAGGTTTAATAATTTCATTATTCATTTTTGCGATAGGCTGAACAATAGAAAGATTGAGTAGTATTAAAGATATTCAAGAATTAAGAAATATTTAAAAAAAATTTTTTTCTTGTTTTTACTTCTTTTAAGAAGCTTTAATCGAATTAGTATCCCACTTTTTTAACAAAACAATTTTCTTCCTTTTAAATTCAATATAATATCAATTTAAATGAAATATTTATTAAATGAAAATGAAAGATGGAAACTTTTATATACTATGAAGCAAATTTTTCATCACTTGTTAACAATCTTGTCTACAAGTTAAGGTGTAATTCATGAAAAAGTTCACTCACAATATAATAATCGGAATAGTTTTTTTTGGAATAATTTTAAATTTACCAACCTGTTTAATCGCGGTTTATAATGAACCCACAAGTGTAAATAGATATAACGACTTTAGGTTTAATTTACAACCCTCCACGCTCGTTCGTGAAGATGCGAGTGATTTTTCAAAGATGCCTTTAGAAAACTTGACCATTTCTCAGGAAAATAATTTAATATTAGATAAGATTTCTCCCTTACATGGTAAGTGGATTAATATGAACCCCTCTATAAAACCTGGCTCAAGATATCTTCACGCAATGGCATATGATTCGGAACATGGTAAGGTCATCTTGTTTGGAGGGAATGATGGCGGTTATGATGATGAAACATGGGTTTATGATTACGCAACGAATAACTGGACTAATATGAACCCTCCTGCGAGACCTGGAGGAAGATATGGTCATGCAATGGCGTACGATTCGGAACACGGCAAGATCATCTTGTTTGGAGGGTATGATGGAAATCGTGACGATGAAACATGGGCTTATGATTACACAACGAATAACTGGACCAATATGAACCCTCCTGCGAGACCTGGCGCAAGATATACTCATGCGATGGCGTACGATTCGGAACATGATAAGGTCATCTTGTTTGGAGGGAATGATGGTGGTCTTGACGGGGAGACGTGGACTTATGACTACGCAACAAATAACTGGACCAATATGAACCCACCTACAAGGCCTAGTGGGCGAGATCGCAGCGCAATGGTATTTGATTCAGAGAATGAAAAGATCATTTTGTTTGGAGGATGGATTGCTGGGGCTCGTAGCGGCGAAACATGGTCATATGATTATGGAACGAATATTTGGACTAATATGAACCCTCCTACGAGACCTAGATCGAGATACGTACACACAATGGGGTACGATTCGGAACAAGGTAAGGTCATCTTGTTTGGAGGAAATGATGGACTTTGGGATGATGAGACATGGGCATATGATTACGCAACGAATAACTGGATCAACCTAAACCCTCCTACAAGACCTAGCGCGAGAGTTTTTTCCGCAATGGTATACGATTCAATACAAGACACGATGGTTTTATTTGGAGGTGATGATGGAGCTCGTGATGATGAGACATGGACGTTAAAATATGAATTCTATCCGACAGGCATCTTTAAATCTAAGATCATTAATTTGTATGAGATCTACAACGTCTCGGGTGGAATCTCATGGTCTCCAGAAAATCAGCCAGTAGGCACGAATTTAACTCTACAAGTGGGCTTCTCCAATACGACCAATGATGAAGATTTTAAATATTCGAATCTATATGATTCCTCGTTTACGTTCCAGGGAGTCGGACAGTACATACATTATTGTGTCTGCTTTGAATCAGACGTAAATTTGTTAGTTTCTCCCATTTTAAATAGTATTGAGATGTTTTTTGTTGAGAGATCAATTTCAGATGATGATGGAACGCCTAACAATGGAAATGGAACTCCAGTAATCCCAGGTTTCAATATCTTAATCCTTGTTGGTATTGCAGGTATTGTGTCAGCATTTCTAATTAGAAAAAGGCATTAATCTGACCTTTAATTTTTTTTTTTAATCGTAATTTTTAGAAAATCTATTATCCGTTTCGGTATAAAAATACCCTATAGAAATGGTAATCTTATATTCAATTATTTTTCTTATTCCTAAATTTTATTATGTCATCAATCATTTGTCCAAACCTAAATAAAAAAAGTCTACAAAACCTAAAAGAATAAATAGTAGCAATAGCTTCTCGTTATAAAATAATTTAAATACTCAATATTTCTGAATCTTCATTTCATGTATGTGTGACAAAAATATTAAATAACCGTTTATAATCCTTTTACATACAAGTCAATAATTTTGGCGAAAACAAAATGAAATTACAAAAAAAGATGATAATAGGTCTTATCCTAATTATTGCTGTTGCTCTTAGTCTTTCAATTATCGCGTGGGTAATTATCACTCCACCTCACAGAGTATCAAAACCTGATGTGACAGATCGAGGAGAATTTTATTCTGGATTTTTTCCTACTGCTGTTACCCCTGGTTTTACTGATTTCGATGTATGGTGCGATATTGAAAATTTAGGTGGCTCATCATCAGGAGTTTTTAATGTTACTTACTATGCTTCTACTGATACTATTATTTCTACAGAAGATTATCTAATAGGAATGGATACAGTATCATCAATATCTTCTTTAGAATATGGTGATTCTATGTGGTCGGGAGTATTCCCAAGTAGTGGAATACCATATGGTGTATACTTTATTGGTTGGATTATCGATAGTGAGGATAACGTCAATGAGTTTGATGAAACAAATAACATCTTCTATATAAGTTCTTATCAATTGATTGTAGAGTGTACTCCAGGAGCACCTATTGATACTCCTGAAGATCGTATAATTAAGATTGGAATCCTTGCTGATTTTACTCATATAACGGGTGAAGGTACCTTTCAAGGATCATATTTAGCTATAAAAGGAATAAACGAAGCTGGAGGGATCTTAATCCATAATTCCGCGGATCCCACCTTTCCTAATGGTACTTACTACCTTGGAATCGTAGGTGAAAATACCTACGAAGCTGAACCTTATCTAGATATTACTAAGGGAGCGTTAGCAGCAAATAAACTGATCACTCAACATGATCCCGACTTTTTCATTGGTGGATATAGAACAGAAGCAGTAATGACATATCGAGAGTATATAATGGACGAGCATAAGATCTTCATGAATACAGGTGCATCTACAGATTCATTCTGT
>JBHLNY010000179.1:0-7098 GCA_048941065.1 Promethearchaeota archaeon | reverse complement strand
ATTTAGGTGGAGTTAATATCGATAATTCAATTAGTATCTTATCCATTTCTTCAATCGTAACAGAAGGAAATCTTGGATCTTCTATAGCTGAACTAATTGAAACTTTATGAATAACATCATATAATGGGAATTTCGGTTCTATATAACCAATACAACCTCTTAAGGGATTACCATCTACTTTGAACTTATTTAATGTAACAAATGCTCCATATTTTTCTCCAAATTTTTCTTTAATCTCATCAGGAACAAGAATTTTTCTGTCATTTTTCAAATAATTTTCAATATTTTCACGAGCAAACTTTATAAGTAACTTGCCATCTTCAACATTAAACTCCTTATCCTCTGACATTTGCTTACCACTAAAATTCTATTTTCTATTTTTAATAATGTTATACATACATTTATACTTTATAACGTTCTATTAATCACTTTTCCTATTGGTTTAATATTATCAATATTTATTTCAATTCCTCCTAAAAATACTTTCCAAATTTGAACCGAAGTTTTAAAATTTTCGAAGGGTGAATATTTAGCCTTACTATAAAATTTTTCAGATTTTATAGGGTATTCAGGAATCTTGTCTACGATAATTAAATCTGCATCGAACCCTTCTTTTATTGAACCTCTATTCTTTAAATTAAATCTTTTGGCAGGGTTTTCTGAGGAACATTTTATAAAAATTTCTAAAGAAAGCTGATATTGGAAAACTTTATTTAATAATAATAAAGTATATGTTTCAAAACCAGGAAATCCAGAAGGTGCGTTAATATATTTTTGAGACTTTTCTTCTAAAGTATGTGGAGCATGATCAGTTCCAATCAATTCTATCTTTCCATTTTCAAATTTATGAAATAGAAATATAGGATGTTCCTCATCTCTTAAAGGTGGTAAAACTTTACCAAAATTATCATTTTCTAACTTTAAATTATTTGAGAGAAGCAGATGATGAGGTGTAATTTCAAAAGAGATTTTATATTCACTATTAGAGTCTAAAATCTTCTCTATTATTAAATAACTATCTTTACAACTTATATGACAAAAATGGATAATTGGATAGCTTTCAGGAATCAAATTATTATCTATAATGACTTTTTCATAATTATTTATTATAAATTTCACATATTTCTCTTCCATATTAACAGGATGTAATTTATCATGAAGCTTTAATAAACTATTTCCTTTATTTTTAAATTCTTTAAATAATTTTTCTTTTTCAATATCGGAAATCGGCCAATCTGCATGGATAAAGATTGGAATCTTATATTTGGATGATATTTTTAAGATCTTCTGAATGTTATCTGGATGTTTCCAATCTATTTCATTTAAGGAATTAAGAGGGTAAATTTTAAACCCTATAATTCCTAAATCAATTATTCCTTTTATTTCATCTTCATCTATTCCCTTGGGTACACCAGCAATAAATCCAACGTTCACGTGAATTTCATTTTCTGCCTTTTCTTTCCACTTTTTAATTTGTTCTGCTGTGATACTAGGAGGATTTGTATTCGGCATATTAAATACCGTTGTAATACCAGAGAAAGCTGCTGCTTTTGTTCCTGATATAAAAGTTTCTTTTTCACTTTGTCCTAAATCTCGCAAATGAGAATGTATGTCAATTATTCCTGGTAAAATTAATTTATTTAAACAATCAATCTCTTTTTTGTCTTCATTTTTTTCAGCTAAATCTTTAAATTCATTTTCATCAGGATTTATTTTAATAGATTCTATTATGCCATTTTTAATGTGAAGAATTGCATTTCGAATTAATCCATCAGCATAAATTTTTACATTTTTTAGAATCATACGAATTTGAATCTTTAGAAATTAATTTGTTGATCAATTTGAAAATTAATATATAAAATTTTATCTTCTACTGCTTTAACGTTTAAAAGAGTAATGTATTTAATATTTTTCAATTTTTTAAACAATTCAAAAAAAACTTCATTCTTTTGTGAATTTGAATAATTTGGCACAATAAATAACGACTCATTTATATTAAATGTTGAAATATCTATTTCTTTTCCAGAGTATAGATCATCATCTGATATAAAGAAATTATTTTTTATTAGAATTGATTTCAAAAAAAGATAAAAAGAAGTATTATCTTTAAAATTTCTCACAAAAATACCTGGAGTTGATTTTTTCCACACTTTATCGTTTAATATTTTATTTTGTTTGGCAGTATCGATTGCTTTTTTTAGAAGTAATGCTTGAGATCTTTCATCTGATCCCAAATACCTTAATTTCTCACCATCAAATTTTATTAAAATAAGCTCATCTTGAAAATATAAATAAAGAATATTGTTTTTCCTAATTGAGTAGGAAAGACAAAATGCTTCTCTAATACAAGAGCAGATTCGATATATTTCTAAAGGAGTGTTTCCTTTATCTATATCAATTTTTGAATAAAACACGACCTTTTTGATAAATAATAGAAAATAGACCAATTTAATCAAGAAAAAATATTAATATATAAAATTATAAACCTCCAAATTGTTTGAACAATTTATCAAAACCAGGAGGGAGTTTTGGACCTCCTTTTCCACCTTTTTTCCTCATTTGCATGAATCTTTTCATAAATTTTTTCATTTGATTATACTGATCCAACATTTTATTAATTACGGCATATTCGGTTCCGCTTCCAATTGCTATCCTTCTTTTCCTCGTTTTTTTAATAATTTTGGGATTCTCTTTTTCTTCTTGAGTCATAGAATTAAGTACTACTTCCCATTTATCTAGACCTTTTTCCATATCGTCTTTTAAAACATCTGGAATATTCCCTGCACCCATCATTGTAAGAATTTGTTTCATTTTCCCAACTTTCTTTATATTTTTAAGTTGCTCATAAAGGTCTTCAAGAGTGAATTTTCCATGCATTAAACGCTTCATAGTCTCCTGATCTGGCATAACTTCTGCTTCTTGCACTTTTTGAATTAACCCTTCAATATCTGGTACCCCTAATAAGTTACCTACAAATTTTGTTGGTTCGAATTCCTCAAATTCATCTATTTTTTCACCAAGACCTATAAATCGAATTCCTACTCCAGTAGCGGCACAAGCTGATAAAGCACCTCCACCTTTAGCAGTTCCATCTAATTTTGTAATTATAATACTTCCTAAATTTGTCGCATTGGCAAATTCCTCTGCTTGAGAATAAGCTTGTTGACCTAAAGTACCATCAATAACTAGAATTACTTCATTTGGCTTTAAACTTTGTTCTATTTTTGTCATTTCCTCCATTAATTCCTTTTCTTCTTTATGCCTTCCGGCAGTATCAACAATAATTATATCAAATCCTTCTGTTATTGCTTTTTTAGTTTCTCTAATAGCTACTTTTATTGAATTTTTTTCATTAGGATTTCCGAAACATTTTACTCCAATTTGTTTAGTTAATTGTTCAAGTTGTTCATATGCACCCGGACGCCATGTATCAGAAGTAACAGTAGCTACTTTATAACCCTTACCTAAATAATGTTTTGCTAATTTGGCTACTGTGGTTGTTTTTCCCGATCCTTGAATTCCAACCAATAGAATAATGTTTTTCTTTCTTGGTTTTATCCGTATAGGTGCTGGCTTTCCACCTAAAATCCTTATTAATTCATCGTGAATTAATTTTATGATAAAATCTTTACGCCTTGCCTTTTGTAATTTTGTATTCATCGCTTCTTTTTTAATATTCTCAGTCATTTCAAACACTAATTCGACTTTCACATCAGCAGATAGTAAAGCTCTCTGCAGATCTTGTATTAAGGCATTAATTGCATCTTTGTCAACTTGGGGTAATCGTCTTATTTTCCTAATTGCATTATCTAAACTCCTGCCTAATTTCTCTAAAACCATATTTAAGCTAATTCAGATTTAATCTTAAATATATATAATTTTCAAAAAATAATATTTTTTTTGAAATAAAAATAATATTATATAAAAAAGTTTAGATTGTTAAAATTAAAAGTATTAGGAAAAAATCAAATTAAAGTTAGGTGTAAAAGTAGTTGTCAATTAGAAGAACAGAGATTCAAAAATTAAAATCGGGACAATATATCATGGTTGATGAAGAACCATGTGTTATAAAGAGCACTGAGCGTTCAAAAAGTGGTAAACATGGACATGCGAAAGTTCGAGTTGTTTGTGTGGGTCTATTTGATAAAAATAAGAGATCTTTAACATTTCCAAGTGGATCGATGGTTGATATTCCAGAAATCGTAAAGGGCAATGCTCAAATCAATTTTATTGAAGATAATTTGATAAATATTATGAATCTTGAGACTTATGAATCTTTAGATATAGAGTGGCCAGAGGACGAAGATTTAGTAAGCAAATTGAAAGAATTGCAAGCAAATCCAAATAAAATCTCAGCTTCACAGGTTGAATTTTGGCAACTTGCTGGCAAAACTCTGATCAACAGAGTTTTTCAAAATTAATCATATTTTTTTGAATTTTATTTTAATAGATCAAAAGTTTTATTTTTTTTAAAACCATAATTTTGTTGATAATAATACAAAATGATTACAAAATTCAATTTAATATACTGATATGCAAAATGAAAAAAAAGCAATAGCTTTAGCAAGCAGATTAGATTCTGAACGTGCAATAAAGTTAGTGAAAAGAATTTTTGAATTTTTAATTAAGAAAGGTGAAATTGTTTATTTAGAAACTCGTATTGCTCCGAGAATTTTATCTCATAGTGCTAAAGACTTAAATGAGATGACATCTGATACGATAAAGTATGTAATATCTGCTGGTGGTGATGGAACACTTCTACGTATAGCTAATAGTCTACCACAAGATAATCCTCCTCCAATTTTAGGTGTAAATATTAGATCTTTAGGTTTTTTAGATGAATCTAATGAAAGATCTATATTTAAAGATTTAAATCAGGTATTAAAAGGTAATTATCATGTTGAAAAGTGTTCTAAAATAACACCCTACATTGTTAAGAATAATTCTGAGGAAATCAGGCTAAATAATGCTCTAAATGAGATCTTAATTGTATCATCTAAAAGTTCTAAAGTATTACAGATATCCGTAAAAGTTAATGGAGTTTTTTTGAATCGAAGCTATTTAGATGGATTAATTATCTCCACCTCTACAGGTTCCACTGCATATAATTTAAGTGCTGGTGGAGCTATTGTTAGCCCTAGCTTAGAAATTATGCAATTAACTCCTTTAAATAGTTTTGCTCGTTCTGGATTAAAACCAATTGTTCTTCCAATTGACAGTGAAATAGAAGTTCAACTTCTAAGACCACGTTTAAGTGCAAAAATAGTTATAGATGGACAATATACTATAAAAGAATTACAACCAAATACAAAAATTAGAATAAGAAAATCATCCTCATACACCTACTTTATTCGCCTTACTGACAAAAAAGTGAATTACTTTAGGCGTCTTAGAAAGAAAATTATTGGAACATTAAGGGTCCCTATCGATGACAGTCCTGAAGAATGATAATATAGATAAGAATGAAAAAATTTTAATTTTTGACGCTAATATTTTTCTAACTGGGATAGATTTTAACATTCTTGATGAAATAATATATACTACTCCAAATATTATTAAAGAAATTAAAATAGATAAAACTAATAGAAATATCATAAATAAAATTCAAGTAGCAATTGAAACTAAAAAATTACGATTAAAAAGTCCAAAAAATAAATTTATCCAAGAGATAGAAAAAAAATCTATGGCAACAGGGGATATAAATGCTCTTTCAAAAGAGGATAAAGAATTATTAGCCTTAACTTTAGAGTTTCTAGAAGAATCAGATCAAAATGTAAAATTATTTACTAACGACTATTCTATGGAAAATGTATGCTCTAAATTGAAAATACCTTTTTCACCATTATATAAAGAAGGAATTAAATCAATAATAATTTGGGAAGTATATTGTCCTTATTGTAAGATAATTTACAATCCAGAAGATTTAAGTAAAAATTGTGAAAAGTGTGGATTACGCTTAAAACGAAGACCTAAAAGAATTAATGGAAAGTAGTGGTTATTATATAAATTAA
Source organism: Promethearchaeota archaeon (assembly GCA_048941065.1). Taxonomy (GTDB): domain Archaea; phylum Asgardarchaeota; class Lokiarchaeia; order Sigyniarchaeales; family SOKP01; genus Loki-b32. Next base: position 1,087 of record JBHLNY010000179.1, on the reverse strand, counting down.
TATCTATATATTTATTGAAAAATTGAATAAAAAATAAGGAATGAAAATGGGCGTAAAAATAAATGAATTAGTTAAAGAAATTAAGCGAACTATCACGTTTGAAAACCTTTTTCAAAAGCGTATAGCAATAGACGCTTTTAATACAATTTATCAATTTTTAGCAATTATTCGTCAAAGAGATGGAACTCCTTTAAAAGATTTTCAAGGGAACATAACCTCTCATCTTTCTGGTCTTTTTTATAGAACTATTAATTTCTTAGAGCATAGCATCAAACCAATTTATGTATTTGATGGTGAACCTTCTGTTTTAAAATTTGATACTATTAAGGAAAGACAAAAAATTAAGGAAGAAGCTAAGGAAAAGATGATTGAAGCTCAGGAAGCTGAAGATTTTAGAGAAGCTAAGAAGTTTGCTCAGTTGACTTCTAAACTTGATTCCAATATGATTGAGGAAAGCAAAAAATTAATCGAATACTTAGGAATTCCAATTATTCAAGCCAGTTCTGAGGGAGAAGCTCAGATAGCATATCTAGTTGAAGCCGGTGATGCTTGGGCTTGTGCTTCTCAAGATTATGATACATTATTATTTGGAGGAAAAAGATTAGTAAGGAATTTTGCTATAAGTCGAAGTAAGAAGGTCAGAGACACTACAATAACACTTGATATTGAGTATGTATCTTTATCAAAATTTTTAAAAAGTTTTAGTATAACCCGTGAACAATTAATCGAGATGGGAATATTAATAGGAACTGATTTTTATCCTGGAATTAAAGGTATTGGTCAAAAAACAGCACTAGATTTAATAAAAAAATACAATTCAATAGAGAATATTATCAAAAATAACATCAGTATTGGTGGCAAAGAGATTCAAATAGCACCTGAACTAATTGAAAAAGTAAAAAATATCTTTTTAGAACCAAATATCAAAAAAGATTATCAAATACAAAAATTGAAAGGTATAAATTATGAAAAATTGGAAGAATTACTTATTGAACAACATAATTTTTCTAAGCAAAGAGTAGAAAATGCTTTAGATCGTCTTAGGAAATTAGATTCGTCTAAGATTCAAGTATCTTTAGATAATTTT
>JBHLNY010000178.1:0-7134 GCA_048941065.1 Promethearchaeota archaeon | reverse complement strand
TTTTGATTGCTTCTTGAACCCAATCTTCTAATTTCCATTGTTTCTTCGCATTTGTAATTTTAATAATAAAATTCTCAAGAATGATATTTCCCTTTGGTGTATGTACCACTTCAGGATGAAATTGTACCCCGTAGATCTTTAGTTCTTCATTTTGATAAGCAGCTATGGGACATGTGTCAGTTTTGGCTAATACTTCAAAACCACTTGGCATTTCTTTTACTTGGTCTCCATGAGACATCCAAACAATTTCACTTTTTTTTAAAGACTCCAATAATCCTTTTGACTTCACGATCTTTATTTCTGTTCGACCATATTCTTTCTGATCATGCGGTTCGGTTCTACCACCTAGTTGATGAATAACTAAATGAAATCCATAACAAATTCCAAGAACTGGAATTTTATTCTCTCTGACAAAATCATAAAATTCTTCTGATAATTTTGGACTACCCTTTTCATATACACTTCCAGGTCCTCCAGATAAAATGATCCCATTTGGACTTATTTCTTTTATTATTTTTAAATCAATATCATAAGGGAAAATCTCGGAATATACTCCTAAATCTCTAATCCTTCTTGCTATTAAATGACAATATTGACCGCCAAAATCTAAGACAACAATCATTTTAACAAAATATAGCATCTAAATTAATTGATGAATCTTCTTATTTACTTTAAATATACCCTACAAAATTAACTTTTCTGTAATTTGTATCAATATTTTAATATGTAGATATCTTGTCATTTTACCTTTATTTTTTAAAAATAAAATTGAGAAAAATAAAAAATTCAAGTTCTAAAATAGGTCTTTTAGGGTAGGATCATTCAGAACATACTCTATCCCAAATCATTCCCACAATAAAAGCCTTATTTCTATTATGCTTAAATACTTAATCAATTTAAAATACTTATACGAATTATAATTTTAGAAAATTAATTTAAAATTCTACGATACAACCTTTAATGATGTTATTATGAGTGAAAGTTTGGATCCCTTTAAAATTTCTCAAAAACAACTTCTTGATGCCTGTCAACTAAAGGAATATGACACTGAGATTTATGAAGCACTCTCTGAACCTGAAAGATTTGTGCAAATTAAAATTACTATGAAGATGGATGATGGATCGATAAAAACATTTAAGGGTTTCCGCTCCCAATATAACTCAGCAAGAGGACCAATGAAAGGAGGAATTCGGTGGCATCCTGAAGAGTCTGCTTCATTAGTAAAAGCCCTAAGTGCTTGGATGACGTGGAAGACAGCCTGTGTAGACATTCCATTAGGAGGAGCTAAAGGCGGAATTATTTGCGACCCGAGGAACATGAGTAATAGAGAGCTTGAGACATTAGCCAGAAGTTATATTAGACAACTAGCTGACTTTATTGGTCCTAATATTGACGTTCCAGCTCCAGATGTTTATACAAATCCACAAATTATGGCCTGGATGATGGATGAGTACGAAAAAATTGTACGTAGACATGCTCCTTCTGTTATTACAGGTAAACCTTTACCCCTAGGAGGTTCTGCAGGACGCTCAATTGCAACAGCACAAGGTGGTATTTATACGATTAGAGAAGCCGCTAAGGATATTGGCTTAAGCTTGAATGATGCAAGGGTAGCTATACAAGGCTATGGAAATGCAGGTTCATGGGCAGCTAAAATATTACAAGATGACTATAATTGTAAGATTATTGCTGTATCCGATTCTCAGGGAGGGATTTTTAATAAGGACGGAGTTGACGCATTTAAAGCAGCAGATCATAAAACTAAAACAAGATCTGTAATTGGACTAAATGGAACTAAAGATATAACTAATGAGGAGCTTTTAGAATTAGAATGTGATATATTAATTCCAGCGGCGCTTGAAAATGTCATTACTAAAGAAAATGCAAAAAACATCAATTGTAAAATAATTGCCGAACTCGCGAATGGACCTACTACTCCTGAAGCAGATGGTATTCTTTATCATAAAGGAATTGATGTTATTCCTGATTTCCTATGTAATGCAGGTGGGGTTACTGTTTCCTATTTTGAAATGGTTCAAGGTTATTATCGATATTTTTGGACCGAAAAAGAAGTATTCGAAGCTTTAGATAAAATAATGACTAGAGCATACCGCTCAACTTTGAAACAAGCTAAAAAGTATGAGACACACAATAGAATGGGAGCATATATGATTTCTGTCGAAAGAGTCATTGATGCTATGAAATTGCGAGGGTGGTTATAGGCTAATACTTTTTTATTTTTTTCTCTTCTTAAATTCTTATAATTTTCAAGTAAAATTAGTCATTAGGCGAATATAACTGTTAAAATTATTATGTAAATTACTGAAACACTAACATGTATGAGAGCAAAAGTAGCACCAGTTTTTAACAATCTTTTATAGTTCAAGTTATCTACACCAGAATCTCTTGCAATTTTTAATGTCATCATATCACATGCTGCCCCTTGTGGTATAATATTGCCTCCTAAATTAATACCAATAATAAAGCCAAATAACAGGGGTAAGGGCGCAAAATTAAATGGTGGGTTGATTAAGGTTTGAATTATGACATTAAAAATTAATGCTGTTGGGGTATTAGCTACAAATCCACTAACAGCACTAACAATTATCAGAATTAATAAAGATAATAAAATTGGATTGAAAGTTTCAAATGGAATTGAAGTAAAAAGTTCCTCGAATCCGGCGTCTAAAAGACATTTAATAACTACATAGAGAGATATAAAAAAGAAAATAATTTCCCATTCAATATCTTTTAAAAGTTCGCCCATCGGTTTTTTGGTGAAATTTCTATTAACAAGTACTAAGATTAAAGCTGAAATAGCTGCTGTTAAATATAATAATGGAAGTACTGCAAATAAAATTATAGTAATCATTATCGCAATACTGTTAAAATAGAACATTTTCTTATTTTTTACCATAACATCAGTATCTACTAAATCTATTACAAATTTTTTTTGCTCTTCAGCAATTTTAGGTTCTTTTGATAAAAGAAATTTATCCATTAAATATATTGTTAAGAACAATAAGAAAAATGAAAATATCCAAAAATTTTGAATAAAATAAAAGGTATCAAGTTGAAATTGAGTAGATATTATGATATTCTCTCCACTAGAAAAGGGTGTTATTATAGAGCCAATATTTATGCAAATAGTCATCCCTAAAAGATAGGTTCCAGATCTTATCCTTAAGAAATGACATAAGCGTATAACAATTGGTGCTAAAATCAAAACAACAACTACATCACTTATAACTGCTGCCAAAAGGGTTGTAATTGTACAAAGGAGCCAAAAAAATATCCTTTGGTCACCTCTAGAAACTTTAAAGAGCTTTACAGCGACAAACTCTAAAATATTCGAATCTTGGGCTATCTTTGTGATCAAGCTCATACATAATATTACAATAATAGCTTGCCACTCAATTGCAACAATAAAATCATCAATAGTTGTTCCAACCACCAAAAATGTGATTGTAGCGGCAGTGAAACAGCATAATAGGGAAATTGCTACGAAATCTAAATTTGATTTTGTATAACTTAAAATTATTAGAGCAAAAATTATGAAAATCACTAAAAGAAGATATGGCTCCATAATTCATTTCGATGAGTTATATGAAATCAATAATAAATTAAATAAACAGAGTTTAATAAATCTATTTGAAATTAATCATCCCTAAATTTAGCTTAGAGGATTTAAAGATTTTGGTGATAAAACTTAAATTTTCTGCTTAAATTGAATCTCCAACTAAAAATTTGCCTTAACCTTAATTATTTTGATATAAAAAGTTGTAATAAGAACTTGAATAAATTTAATTCATTTAATAATGAAAAATTTGAGATGAGATAATCAAATATATTCTCATTGACAAAGTATTTCAAACTTGGATAAAATCCTTCTTCATTTTTAATAATCTCTACAATTCTTCTAATTAAGTTAATAATTTGTTTCTCAACAACAAACATGTCGCAATTAGTTGGATTTATATTGATTATATTAATTCCAGATTCTCTACTGAAAGAAATTTTACCCAATTCAGGGTTAGTTTTTACATAATCATGGTTTGCATAATTCTTAAACATCTCTTGAATACGATTATATATAATCTCTTTTCTCTCTGGAATTAAATTGCTTTCAATAACATTAACAACTAAATTTAAGATCTGCTGAAAAATTCCTAATATGTCAAAGAACTCAGCGACAGTAGTTATATGCTCTGCTTGTTTCCATTGAGTATAATATTCATCAATTGTAGCTTCAAAAGGTCTATAAATCTCTACATTCCCATTCCATCTATTTAACCAATGAGCTTTATCGTTCATAAATTGGGCAATAAAAGTATTACGTATAACATCCAAACGAGCTCTTAACATGTCTGCATTTACCTCTTTAGTATCAGCTGCGATAAATAATAGATTTGATTCTTTATCTTGTATATAAACCCACCTTAGTCCTCCCATTTCTATTGAATCAATTCCTTGTTTGAATTCAACTATTGTAAATTGATTTAAAGCAGTAAGGAGTCCAGATACTAAATCTTCATTCACAGGAAAATCCATGTACGGCTTGTAGAGCAAAGTAATGCCACTATCTGATTCCATTATCCATATATTAATCCAAAATCACCATTCTACAGAATTTTTAACCAGAATTCGAATTTTCTCCAATTAAATCTATATTCTTATTATGAAATATAATAATCGTTCAAAAATTATTTTCAAACAATTCTAATTAATTTAAAATATTTATGGAATATAAATTTAAATTTATCAAAAAAAATAACTTCGAAAATAATAGGCATCAAAAATAAAGAAAATTTAAAAAAATGTCTTTATTGCATTGTTCTGATAAAGTAAAAAGAAAAAACCTAATTATTGTTATAATAAATTACTCAATGAATTACTTTTGCAAAATTTTTCTAAATTCCTCAACATATCACTAATTTTAGTCCTTAATGTGAGTTCTGCAGCACCTTTACCAATCAAATTCAAAAAATCACTACTTAATGTAAAATTATCTACAAAAACACCAAGTTTTGTTTTATTTGGTGCTATTTCCTTAATTCTTAGCCTCCCCTCTAGATCTCTTACATCTTTATTATTTCGAACATTTAATTCAATTAATCGTCCTTTTTCATCTTGTTCACCTTTATCTGTGAGAACTAATTCACCTTCCATTTCAATGGGAACTTTAATTAAGTTAATTTCATCATAAACTTTAGTATATAAAACATTTGGAGCTATAAACTCAGCTTCTAATTTTTTTGTAGGTTTAATAGCTTCCCAAAATTCTGCTTTATAAAGAGCCTTAGTTAGAATTTCTTTATCACAATTATTAATTTCTAAAACTTTAGATATAATATTCGCACTCAATAGTAGAATCAACTTGTTATTGTTTAATTTTTAAGTATTTAAAATTTAGAAAATATTTAACTTTTTATATGCTTAAAATGAATCTCAATGAGAAATATGATTATTATGAGTAAATAATGCCTCAGACTTCCTCAATAATTTCATTTTTAAGGATTTTAAATCATTATATATTCATTTCATCATCGGCCAATATTAAAATCAGATAACTTTAAAGACCTTAAAAAAATTGGATTAAGTTAGTCTAAATAATCTACTTTTTTCCAGATCATTAGCTTCTTTACAATGTGGACAAATCCAAGTCTTATCATTCTTTTTGACAGTATCTATACAACTATGGCAGATTGCAGTATCACATATGCAATAATACAAATCTTCTACTGAATCTGCGCAGCTTTTTCCACATACATAACATAAGGGAGGAGTTCTTTCTGTCATCTTTTAAAATAAACAATTTTATTTAATTCTTTATTATACTTTTAATTTTAAGTAATATAATATTTTATTATTAAATAAAAATTATTCAGAAAAATGGATAATAAACTGAGATTTCGAATTCAACTACTATCACTCATTAGTATTTTCTTCATATATAGGGCAATAGAATCATTATTTTCAAACAACTCTAATGAAGTTGTATTATGGTCATTAATTACAATTGTTTATATTATCTCTCTAATAATAATGTATTTTGTTATTAAAAACTGGCAAAAAGAGAGTAAAATCTAAGGTAAATTTATTTTATTATTTTTTTTTCTTAAGAAAATCTGGAATTATACCCTCAATTCCAAGAGTTTTGAGAACGGTTTCTCTAATATCCATCTCAATTTTCATCTCTTGCATATTTTTCATAGTATCTTCTAAAGCTTTAGAAAATGCCTTACTCATTGCGCTTATAGTTTCTGATGTTAATTTCAATGATTCCCTTATCGCTAGATTAGTTTCATGTAATTCTATAGAAACTTTATCCATACTCGTTGAAATTTGATCGCTAACTTTAATAACCTTATCTGATAGTTCTCTCACAGCAGAGTTTATTTCAGATAATTCCTTTTTTAATTCTTTAATTGCTGCCATTTTTTTAACATATTTCAGTATTTCTTATTAAATTAAATATTTATGGTTATATTATATTTTCTTAATTCTTTTACCAATTGCTCTGTATAGTAGTATAAAATTGCATTTAAACCTAAAGATTCAGCTAATTTAATATTCTTCTTTTCATCATCTATGATTAGGGCTTCAGATGGTTCACAATTAAGATGATTAAGTAGTTCTTTATAAAATTCAATATCATTTTTATTTTTTTGATATTCATAACTAAATAAAAATACATCAAAAAATTTTAGGAAGTCATATCTTTTATCAAGGAATTCAATTCTTTCTTTAATATTACCGCTAAATATAATTAATCTATATTTTTTTAATTGCATAACTATTTCTTCCATTTTATAATGAGGTAGATAAGAACCAAACCAGATGTTGCGTATATGGTGTAAATCATCAATTTTAATATCAAAATTTGATACAAACCTCTGTTCAAACTCATCCATATTAATTAATCCTAATCTTAACATATGACCTTCTTTTTTATAACTATCTCGGAAGAATTCACGCACCGAATGGTGGTCTTCAATACTATAAATATCAATTATTTTTTCAATTGCTAGGTGAGAACCACGCGTAAAATACACTCCTCCCAAATCAAAAACTATTGTTTTGATATGATCTTCATTTCTAGATAACATTTCAAATCAATTTTTAAATGTGAAT
>JBHLNY010000177.1:0-7164 GCA_048941065.1 Promethearchaeota archaeon | reverse complement strand
AATGTATTAGGATATCTTCATTCACAAGATACTGAACTTGTTGCTGTATCTGATACAGATATTAAAAGGGCAGGTGATAAACTTGAAAGATGGGGGTTGAGAACTCTAAAGATCTATACAGACTATAAAACAATGATTGATCATGAAGATTTAGATATTGTAGAAATTTTAACTCCACATCATCTACATGCCCCAATGACAGAATATTGTGCGAAAGCAGGAGTATTTGGTATTTCAGTTCAAAAACCTCTGGCTCATACAATTTTAGATTGTGAAAAGATGATTCAAGTATGCAAAAAAGAGAATGTAAAATTAAAATTATACGAAAATTTCCGATTTTACCCAATATACCTAAAAGCAAAGGAATTATTGAATGATGGAATTATTGGAGAATTACTTAATTTCAGGATTAACACCCTAGCAGCAGCAGGACCAAGCATGTATGTTGCTCTTGAGTCTTATAGATGGCGGACAAATGCCGAAATATGCGGTGGATTTCCTTGGATTTATGATGATGGTATTCATAAATTTTCAATGGCACTTTGGTTAATGGACCAAGAGCGTGTTGAGAAAGTATTTAGTTGGATAGATTATTTTAATGGAACCCAGGATATCCCTAGTTATATTCTTTGGAAATATCCAAAAAAACATTCTGATGATCCCCCTAAATATGGAACTATGGAAATTACCATGGCTCCAAATCTATATTATCCCAGTAATTATTATTATTGTGATGAATTTATTGAAATATCTGGCTCAAAAGGAATAATGTGGATTAATCAATGTACCTGTGGAGGAAATTTCGTTTCAAAAAGCCTACAATATCCTCCTATTGTTGTGTATGTAAATGGAGATGTTAAATCATATGGAGATGAGCTTCCAAGAGACTGGAGATATTCTTTTATAAATTCCACGGAACATTTTATAAATGTAGTTAAGAATGGAGGAACTCCTATATATACAGGAGAGCAAGGAAAAATTCTATGTATTCTAGCAAAATTGCCTTATATTTCTCAACAACAGAAAAGAACTGTTTTTTGGGACGAGATAAATGTTGAAAGTGAAAAGGATCGTTCTTGTATAGTAGAAACTCCTCAGAATATAGATCCTTCAAGGCTACATAAATATCATACCAGAAAAAGAAAAGATTTGAGAAAAGGTATTAAAGAAGGCTTAATCCATAATGAATTCAAATATCAATATGAAGATTAATCATAAAATTTCTAATATGTCTCAAGCAAGTTTTAATTTATTCAATCTTGTCTAAGTAAATTTCCTTTCCTAATTCTGCTGATTTTATTGCCGCAAGGTTAAATTTTAAAATATATTTTGCTTGCTCTCCTGAAAGTATTGGATTTTTTTTGTTTTTTATAACCTCAATAAAGTAGTGGGTTGCATTAATAAAGCTGTATTTCCAATCTTTTTCAAAATCTGTATAGGTTTCTACTTTGCCGTCTCTTATTATCACTATTGGAGCAAATATTTCTGAATTAGACATTTTATTTCCGATTGATGTCCCTTGATTTATTTTCATAATTCCACGACTAGCAATAATTTCGATAAATTCATCCGTAGGATAATAATGTGAAGGGATCTCCATTTCTGGCATTAATGAAAATTCCATGTTTCCATATTGAGGTACTACATGCTCATGGCTTTGTTTATATTTAAACATTACATATGCAGGAGCATCAAGTCCTTGATATTTATCTGTCCATGCAAAAACTTTCTCAATTTCTTCATTAAAAAACCATTGAGCTAATACAAAATCATGCCATCCATTATCAAATAAAACTGGGGAACCTTTTTCCCCACCTCCAACTTTTTCTGGTACTTTCCTCCATTCTTCTGCACTTATTGGAATAGGCCAACCTCCAATTGCACCCAATGCTGTTTTAATACGTATTGAAGAGGGATCGCCTATGTAATCTTGTTCGAGTAATTCTTTAGCCTTTTTAATATGAGGAGCAAACAGGAAATTCTCATAGATTGAGAGAGTTGAGCCAGATTTCTTACAAGCATCAACCATAGCATCTGCTTGTTCCAATGTTAGAGCCATTGGTTTCTGGACTGAAATAGCTTTAACATCTTGTACAGCAGCATAAATTGTTGCTTCGGCATGTAGATGATGAGGTAAAAGAATCTCAACAATATCTATATTTTCTTTATCCAACATTTCCCTATAGTCTGAATAAAGAGATATATTCTTGTCTAAGTTGAATTTTTTTACTTTTTCTTTTGCTTTTGCAATAGTTCTATTACATAAACATGTGATTTTCACATCTGGATTATTTAAATAACCTAAGACATTCAAGTCAAAAATAACGCCACATCCAATTATTCCTACTCTAAGCATAACAATTAATAAAATCTTTAATTAAATTTATATAATCTTTATTTGTAAAAATATTAATTTAGAAAGTTAAGATTGAGAAGTAAGATTCTTATAATGAATATACAGTTACAAAATTTTTTAGAAGAATTTTTCGAAAATAGTGAACTCAATCGTTTACATAGAAATTATGGTGGAGGGAGAATTTTCTCTTCTCCCTTAATTGGTATCGCAAGTGGGGAGGATCCAATTTTCCAAAAATTCAAAGAGGTTGTTGGTTCAGAGCATCTGACACCAACTGAGTTATGGTTAGCTTGCGGGCAGGATGCTGTTCCTTCATCGCAACTTCGTGTAATTTCGATTGTATTTCCCTTTGTAAAAAGGATTAGGGATGAAAGTCAAAAACCAATAATTCTTTCAAATATAACCTTACCTGCTGAAATTTATTCTGTTGGAAGAAATTATGCAAATCCATTTAAAAAAGAAACCTGCAGACAAATAGTCGAGTTTTTTAAAAAAGAAGGATTTAATGCGGTAGCAGGAATGCTAAGCGAAGTTTTCACTATTATTACAAAAGGAAATTTTTATTCTAATTGGTCTGAGCGACATATTGCATTCGCAGCCGGACTTGGAACTTTTAGTTTAAATGATGGATTAATAACAGAAGTAGGATGCAATATTAGGTTAGCTTCTGTTATCACTAATGCTCCCCTTGAAGTAACTCATAGAAAAAGTGATGATCCATATGCAAACTGCTTATATTACGTTGAGGGTAATCGTAAAGAGTGTGTGGAAAAATGCCCCGCTAAAGCTATAACAGAAAATGGGCATGATAAGATAAAATGTTATAATTATATGCAGAAAGTAGCCAGGAAAATGATTTCCCGTACCGGGCAAATATTAAAGCCACATATCCGTTGTGTTAATAATAAACAGAGACCACCAGTCTTTCCTGTAGGTTGTGCTTTATGCCAATTTGGAGTTCCTTGTATGGATAAAAATCCAGTGACCGAGGAAGAGAAGTAATTCTCTAATTTTTTATTCAAAAATTAAAATTTAAAAGTTACAATAATTAAAAATGAAATCAGAAAAAGAAAATTTAGATCCAAAAAAAGCTTATGAACGTGCATTATACATTGGTTGTGGTTATACATATGAAGATTTGGCAAAACCTCGAATAGCTATAGTAAATTCATGGAATGAAATCAATCCTGGTCATATTCATTTGAGAAAATTAAGTCAATTCGTTAAAGAAGGTGTTAAGGAAGCTGGTGGTACTCCAATGGAGTTTAATACAATTGCTTCTTGTGATGGAATTGCTAATTCTGGAAACTATTCAAAATTTATTTTACCCTCACGGGAAATAATAGCTGCATCTATAGAATGTACAGTAAAGGCATATAATTTTGATGGAATGGTCATGCTATGTTCCTGTGATAAAATCATCCCAGGAATGTTATTAGCAGCTGCTAGATGCAATATCCCTACAATTTTTTTAACTGGAGGAATTATGAAAGCAAAAACATTTGAGGATGGACCGCTTAAAGGGAGAACCTATGTAACCTCTGATATTAAGGAAGCGATTGGTGAATATAAAGCAGATAAATTGACTAAGGAGGAATTTTTCTTAATTGAATCACAAACATGTTATTCTCCCGGAGCTTGTAATATGATGGGTACGGCAAATACTATGGCGTGCATTGTTGAAGCAATGGGGCTTTCTTTACCAGGCTGTGCAACCATGAGTGCTATTAGCAAAGAAAGAGAAAATCTATGCAAAGAAACTGGAAAAGTTATATTAAAGTTAATTAGTAATAATATAACTGCATTAAATTTAATCACACATGATTCTATTGAAAATGCGATAAAAGTAGGATTATCATTTGGTGGATCCACTAACATGGTATTACATTTATGCGCATTATCCCATGAGATTGGAGGTGACTTAAACCATTTTGATTTTGATAAAATTGGGAAATCTGTTCCTCTTTTAGCTAAATTCAAACCAACATCTGAATATAATCTCTCAGAATTTCATGAAGCTGGTGGTGTTAAAGTTTTAATGAAAAAATTATCAAAGTTGTTGAATTTGTCAACTAAAACAGTCTTAGGTATAAGTCTTAAAGAATATCTCAAACATGTAGAATTTGATGATTACCAAATTATAAGGAACATAGAAGATCCAATCTCAGAGGAGGGAGGAATTGCGGTATTAAAAGGAAATTTAGCGCCTGAAGGAGCCATTATAAAACAAAGTGCGGTTGATCCAAAAATGAGATATCATAAGGGTCCTGTTAAAGTCTTTGAATGTGAGGAAGATTTAAAAAATGCCTTATTTTCAAAAAAAATTGAAGAAGGAGATATATTAGTTATACGTTATGAAGGACCTAAAGGCTCTCCAGGGATGAGAGAACTATCGATTCCAGCAGCCATTTTAGTGGGTATGGGATTAGGAGATTCTGTAGCAATGATAACTGATGGAAGGTATTCCGGGGCTACGAGAGGTCCTTGTATTGGACATGTATGTCCTGAAGCAATTGAAGGAGGACCTATCGCCGTCGTTCAAGATGGAGATTTAATAGAAATTGATATTGATGCTCGAAAATTAGACTTATTAATCTCTCAAGAGGAAATTGAAAAACGGTTACAAAAATGGGTAAGTCCCGAACCAAGGATTAAGAAGGGTTATTTAAATATATATAGAAAAATCGTAAGCTCTGCCAAAAATGGAGCATATCTACAATAATTATAATACTATTATTACCATGATTGATGAGAAACGTATATCAAAAAGTCTTAAAGAATTTTCTTTCCCAAGATTATCTGGAACTGAATTTGAGAAAAAAAGCTTTAATATTGCTAAGAAGAAAGTAGAAAATCTAAACCTTACTCCATTAGTTCAAAAATTTTCTTTTAGTACCTTATATTCAAGAATCTATCCAAAATTATCTATAACATTATTAAATTGGCTACTTATAGTTTTGATTATAGATTTTCACTTTATATTTAAGATCATCAATCTACTTCTATTTTTCATATTAGTTCTGGTTATTATTATTCTTACAAGGAATCCCGAAAAAATTAAGTTCGGGCGAATATATTGTTCTCAAAATTTAATTGTAAAAATAAAATCTCAACCAAGGAATAAAAATTCAGAGAATAATATCTTTCTCTTCTCGCATTTAGATTCAAAAGGACAAGCATTCTCAATAAAAATCCGAATTCGGTTATATTTTATATGGATAATCTCTTTTCTTATAAGTCTTTCAGTTATAATAGTCAATTCTTTTATTTTGATTGAAGCTTTTGTGTTTTTAGATTTATTAGCGATTTTGCTCTTAATTATTAATTCTGTAGTAACAGTAATGATCCTCCTAAATACTACCAATAATAAATCTAAAGGTGCCATAGATAATGCTTCCGGAGTATCATGTGTTATGGAATTACTAAATTATTATTCAAATCCAAAAAATAGACTTAAAAACTACGATTTATGGTTTGTTTTTACAGGTGCAGAAGAATCCGGTACTATGGGCGTAAGAAATTTTTATAAAGATATAAGAGATTATGATAGAGACAATACTTATATAATCAATTTTGATTCCATTGCTAAAAAGGTAAATTTATGGGATCATGGTCTCCTTAATAATAAAAATTTTAAATCTTTTAAGTATATTTCAGAAAATGAAGATATAATGAGTTTAGAGAAGACCCGAAGATTTTACATAGGTACATACAGTGATGGGTTGTTCCTTTTAAATAGAGGATTCAAAGGACTTGGTAATGGAGATAAAAGCTCTTATAATTATATTCATTCTGTAAATGATGATGTGGCTAAAATTGATGTAAAAGTTTTGAAGAAACTCTGCCAATTTTATACAATCCTATTAAATGAAGTTGATATTAATTTGAATAAAGAAAAATAGAGTGCTGATTAGTAATCCAGTTTAATAGTAAAGAACTAGGTGTTGTTATAACTCCCCCTAAAACAGCAGAATATATTATTTCAAGGTTGGGAGAGATTGAAGATGATCAACTAGTTTTGGACCCTTGTGTAGGTCCTGGTATCTTTGTCATAAAATTACTTGAATCGGGGGTTGATAAAAGGCAAATTTTTGCTTCTGATATAGATTTAAGTTTTAAGAATGAAATAGAGAAATTAGGGGTTTCTTTTAAGGAACAAGATACACTTTTAGCTTTATATCCTGATTCATATAATGAATTTGATATTATTGTAGGAAATCCACCTTACTTAAATAAAGCAAGTACATATGTACGAAAAAATAAATCTAAACTAAAAGATATTTATGGGAAAATAAACGCTCATGAAACCTATGCAATGTTTATAGTAAATAGCATTTGGAGATTAAAAGAAGGAGGAAAATTAGGTTTTATCACTAGTGATTCATTCTTAACTCTTAGCACCCATAAAAAGTTAAGATTATTTATCCTTAATAATTGTATTATTAATGAGATTCTATTAGCACCTAAAAATTTATTTTCTAATCAAAAAGTAAGTACAAGTCCCGTAATTGTTATTTTCACAAAATGCTCTGGAAAAAAAAATAAAAAGTATAGGGAAAATAACGTAATGAGGATAATTCCTAGAGTAAACAGTGAGGACTATTATAAAGCTCCCAAGATCATAAATGAAATAAAACAAATAAAATATAGATCTTTACCATTTAACATATTTTTTACTGATGTTGAGGAAGAAGTTATTGAGTTATTTGAAAAAGCTTCTAAAATAGGATCTTATATAAATGGATTTATTGGAATGCACACACACAACAATAGAAAATATATTGCCGCAATTGAGAATACTGAATTAG
>JBHLNY010000176.1:0-7189 GCA_048941065.1 Promethearchaeota archaeon | reverse complement strand
TTTAAAAAATAGAATTTATAGCTACAGGGCAGGCATAAGTAAATCAAAAAGAAGAGAGATAGAGAGCAATTTTAAACAAGGAAATATCCTTGGAATAAGCTCTACCAACGCCTTGGAATTAGGAATTGATATAGGAAGTTTAGATGCCACTATATGCTCGGGATTCCCTGGCACTATTTCAAGTTTTAAACAACAAATAGGTCGATCTGGAAGGGGGTCAGATCTCTCGATTTCAACAATCATACCAATGCAAAATCCGCTTGATTTGTTTTATATCCATAATCCTGACAAGCTATTTGGACCAATCCAAGAAGAGCTTTTAATAACCCTAAATAACAAATATATTTTGAAAAACCATCTATGCTGTGCTGCTAAAGAAATTCCAGTTAAATTAGATGATTATAAGATATTTGATGTTCAAAATGAAGAATTTTTGATTGAATGCATTGATGAGTTGCTCACAGAATCTTTACTAATGAAGCGAGGTGATAAGTATTTTTGGAAAGGAGATTTTTTTCCAAACGAGAAATATGGATTAAATGATCTCTCCAGTAGAAGTTATAAAGTTGTTTTAAAAACGGGAAGTATTGAGGAACTTTTAACAACTGAGGATGAGAGCTATGTATTTAGGGATTTACATCAAGGCGCCATATATCTTTACGAAGCTGAGACATATATAGTACAAGAACTAAACCTCGAAGAAAGAATAGTATATATCTCCAAAAGTAATGTTGATTATTATACCCAATCTTTAAAGCATACAGAAATCACTCCAATTGAGGTAATTTCTCAGAAAAAAACGGGTCCAAATGATCAAATTGAAGCTTATTTTGGTAATGTAAAAGTCGAACATGAATATTATGCTTATAAAGTCATTAATACTTTAACACAGGAAATTCAATCAAGATATCCTTTAGAGAATATCCCAATCATTGAATTTGAGTCTCAAGCAATGTGGTTTTATATACCTTTTGAAATTCAAAAAGAATTAGAACTTAAGGATTATGACCTTGGAGGAACTATCCATGCTATTGAACATGCTATGATTGCCATCGCCCCAGCTCTAGCTCAGATTTCACGCTGGGATCTAGGTGGTGTGTCAATAGACTTTGATCCAGTTAGGCAACAACCCATAATCTACATTTATGATGCATATAGAGGTGGTATTGGAATATCAGAATCATTATTTTTTAATTTAAACGAATTATTGAGTTTAACTCATAATTTAATTAATTCTTGTAACTGTAAAACTGAAAATGGTTGCCCAGCTTGCATAATGTCGCCGAAATGCGGTAACAATAATGAACCTTTAGATAAACGAGGAGCTTTATTCTTGTTAAGAAGGCTTCTTATTAACTCAGCCTAAAATATTTCTAATTAATTTAAAAATTAATAAAATAAAAAAAGTATTAAAAAATTAGTCCTTCTTCTTTTCTTTCTTAGGGACAACACCAAAAGAAGGCGATCGTTTTGAGCCCTTAACCGGCAGAACGCAAGTAGCATCATCTTTATGCGATCCGCGAGATGCAACCATTGCCGATTTTTGAATGAACCACATCTCTAATCGCCAGTCCTTAATTTTATTTTTCTTCTTTTTTGACCAAGAACTCGGCATTTTTATCTTGAAATCGATCTCTTTTTTCTCACCCGCTTTAATTTTATCACTTTTTACAATTTCTTCAGTTTTCATTGTATTTTTTCGATCTTCGTATTTTTTAGTCTCCTCTCCGGTCTCAGGATCTCTGTATATCACTTTTTCAAGATATAATTCGTTTATCCTAATAAATGCTTTCTTTAATTTCTTTTCTTTTTTACCACGGTTTTCTAGTATGAAAATTCCTTCAATTTGATCATTAGGTTCGAGCGTTTCGGGAGCATTTTCAATTTTATAACCACAATAAATATCTGTACCTACCAAATATAACACCTATTATTGATTTTTTATATACTAATAAAGTCGATATTTTTATGTATTTGTATTTCGATAGATTATGTTTTATTTATTATACTCTGTAAATCTCTTTTTCTAATTCTAGAGTATTAATCCCTATTTATAAAATAAGACTAGGGAAGGGTTGGGCAACAGAAACAGTTACATTAGACACAAATTTTTACAATTCACTTTTTTCTTGAAATTTATATCGTTAAATTTCTTTCTCTATTCACGATATGTTTAGAAAACCATTTTAGTTCGGTTTGAGATAGTAGAAGACTAAGAGCAAAGACAATATTTAGGACAATAATTATTATATAAGAAATTAGCAATATAATTATGTTAAATTCTAACCCGACAATTTCATATTTACATGTCATGAAATTTTATTTAAAGATTATGCACTTATTCATAATCTCTTAACTTTGACTTTTAAACCTTGCTCGTAACTTTTCCACAATCTCATCTACAGAAGCATCTTGCTTAGTAAGACGTAAAAATACATCCTCTAATTTTGCCTCAACTTTATCTGCTTGTTGACGGAGTTCCTCCATGGTTCCAATCCCAACCATTTCACCTTTATGTAAGATCCCTATTCGATCACATAACTCTTGAGCAATCTCCATAATATGGGTAGAAAGTAGGACTGAGCCACCCCGCTGAGTATGAAGCTTTAATATTGATTTTACAATCTTTACGGATTTAGCATCAAGTCCCGCAATAGGTTCATCTAAAATAAGCACATCTGGTTCATGCAATATGGAAACAATTACCTGTAATTTTTGTATATTTCCATGCGATAAAGAAGCAATAAGTTGATCATAATATTCAGTTATTTCGAAACTATCGAAATAGTCTTTCATAAGTTTCAGGGTTTTTTTTTCGTCCAAATCCCTAATTGAGGCAATAAAGTTAATTAAATCTTTAGGTGTTAACGCTTTAAATTTTAATGGTTCTTCAGAAACATATCCTACTTGTTTCTTAATTTGGACCTCATCAAGTTCAGGATTCAATCCAAGAATGCTTATTTCTCCTTGATCTGGCTCAAGAAATCCTAGAAGTAGCCTTATCGTTGTTGTCTTGCCTGCACCATTCGGTCCTAAAAGACCAAACACCTCTCCTCGATGAACATCAAATGAGATTCCATTTACTGCTTTAATATCTCCAAAGAATTTTTTTAAATCTTTAACAATAATAGCTTTATTATCAGATATTTTTCCTTTTGATAGAATTTTTCCATTAAAATCTTGTATCGTTAATCTCTCTCTTTTCGGTTTATATTTAATATATCTTTTTATTACTTTAAAAGATATAGTTGTAATAGATATGACAGTAAGTGGAATCACTATCATTAAGATTACAAATTTTAAAAGATTATTACTAATTTTAAAAATATTTCCTTCACAAGAAAATTCTTCAATATTTTTCTCGTTACCGCTCAAAATATTTTTTAAGACATAATTATAATTAGCATATTCTAGATAAATACCTATAGAATTATTACTAATCATATTGCCTGAAATAATGTTATTATCACTAAAGAATAAATGTATCCCATGCGAATTATTGCTTGCAATGTTACTTGATAGCGTGTTATCATTACTAAAGTCTAAATGAATCCCATTATCATTGTAATTTGCGATGTTTCCCGAAATAATGTTATTATTACTATCCGAGGAATAGATTCCTCGAAAATTGTATTTTAAGATGTTTTCCGAAATAATATTGTCATCACTATAATACAAACATATACCGTAGCCTTCATTATAATTTACAATATTTTTCAAGATAGTGTTATTCCCGCTATGATATAGATATATTCCATAGGCATTAAATGAACAATTATTATTGACTAATAGGGAATTATTAACGTAATACAGTATAATTCCAGCATTAGGGGCACCTCCCGAATTGTAAAGAGTACAATTTTCAATCTTAAAGTAAACATCGGAATTTATAATATATATGCAACTTTCTGTACCTCCGCCATCTATTATCAAATCTTCTATAACATAAGGATCAGAATAAGTGCCTAGTCCTGTGCAATAACCCGCATTTTTAAAGTTGAACCATCCAAAATTACCATCTATGTAAATTGTATCCGATATTTTTGAGATTTTCAAATCTACATTATATAAATTAACATTTTTACTATATTCTGAACATTTATCAATTTCTGGATTAAGACTGAGATTATAATTAACAAAAGATAAAGCTAAAATGATTCCAAGAAATAATAAAAGAGTTTTTATGGTTGTAAATTTTCTCATTTTATTTTCATCAAAAGTATTTACCGTTCTTATAATATTCTAGGAAAAATTAATATTCCTTTTTGAGTTAACAAGAGTAGAGATATTAAGAGACAATTAACTATTAGAGCTACAATAAATCCTGAGATAATAGTATCTGTGTAGAGAAACAAATAAATAAATATAAGCATTAAAGAAAATAAGTAAATATAACTAAAGATGATGTCAGAAGGAGATATTAAATATTCAGAAGAGATATGAATTAAAATATAAAGGAATAAGTTCACAAGTTGGTACATTGATATTATTAACGCATATGGAATGATAGTTCTTTTAAGTCTAAAATTTCTTAAAAGAATTGTTAATATTATACCTCCAAGGGCTACTTCTTGCCAAAAGAAATAACTAAAATCTAATATTACAGATAATCCTCTAAATCTCAAAAGTATTATAGATTCTTTTGAGGCTAATAACAGAACTAAAAATAGATTAATATTAATAATAAAATATGTATAAAACACACTCCAGATGATTCTTTTAGATAAACTACTTCTCCACTTAGATCCGAGAGGATCTAAATCTTGCCGAATTAACTGTTTTCTTTTTGGATTTACAAGAACTTTATTAATAATAATGAGCAATAACAATGCATAAATAAAGTTAATATTTAAGATGTATAGAAATTTGTATACTTCATTTACAATTTGATTCTCATATAGTGAATGTGGAAAAATAGGATAAGGTGCAAACCATATTAAAAAATTTAATAAAAAGTGAAAAGCCAGTAAAACAAAAATTGAAATCCAAGATTGTTTTGTATCCCATGCTTGGTATTCTTCTCTTAAATGTTTAATTATTTCTTTTTCACTTTTTTTCATTGTGGGAAACATATTATTAAAGATCAAAATTACTGTGATAAAACTAATTATGACTACTATAAATAACGATAAAACCATATCTATAATTCCTCGATTTGAATAAATATTGAAAGCGAAACCATAGATAAAGAAGTATAAACTAAAGCACTCAATAAAGATAAGTATTTGCTTGAAGAGTTTATTTTCGGGGAAAATTTCTTCTATTACATAATGATCTTTTAATTTGCTAAAAAAATAAATTCTCATAATAAACATTAAAAAAAGAAATATCAATGCAAATGGTAATACACTCAGAAAAGTTATTACTGCATCTAAAAATTTTGGACTATTTATATAAATTAAACTAGGTCCTAAAACAGCAATAATTTGGATCAAAGATATTAGGTATAGTTTTGCTTTTGCTTGATCTCGTGGAAGAAGGGGTAATGATGATAAGACAGTATTCTCAGTATCTCCTATATCTAATAAACTAAACACAAGCATACCTGAGATTAAGATATGAAAAACTAGTAATATTGCCCAATTGTAAATTAAATCTATATCAAAGGGAGTCTGCCCTCTAACACTGGTGATATTATATGTGAATACAAAAATAAAACTAAGTATTATTGGCATTATTACCGATAAAAATGTTTTAAGATCACGAAAAGTTATTAATAGGTCCTTTCGTATATATGCTAAAACGGGAGGGTCAAATTTAATTTTTAATTCTTTATTAAAAACATCAGATTTGAAACTTGTTTTAAATTTTAAAGAAGCCCTCTTTTTAATTTCCTTTATAGCTTTATTATAAAGAAAGAAAATTAAAACAATAAAAAGCCCAGATCCAACCAATATATTGTACCATATATATAAAGGAACATAAGTTGGGGCAATAAATGATGAAATTAAATATCCTGAAGATAACGGAAAAGGAATCATACTTAGAATAAGAATAATCATTGAATTATAGTCTATACTTACAAACCAATCAAAGAAACCTTCTAATGCAGTAAAAGACCATTGAATTAATAGAATACTTCCAATTACAATAATTATATAGCTAATCATGTTTATTAATCGAATTTTATTTGTTTTCTTCGAACTAGTTTTATTAATATCTAAAATTCGGTTTAATCTTTCACCAAATAAAACAACTACACAAAAACTAAAAATAGTATTCAAAAATGAAACACCAAGGGAAACAAGAGCAATTATTAGATTTTGAGTCCCAATGAACATTAATACGGGAAGTGCAAAAGTTATTACGATCAGAGGAATATCTGAACTGCGTATAATTGTTAACGTAATCAATTTTCTTAGTTTTTCTCTTGATATTGGCAATGTTCTATACCAATCAAATATTCTTCCAGACATTATTCTAGTAATATTTAGAACTGCCATAAGAAAGAAATTAAAAAATTGGAGTAAGAAATATACTCCAAAGATTAAACTTCCCCCGAATAAAACTATACGTATTGAAGCAGGATTACTAGTAATATGTTCTAGAATCTGAAAATAAGAGAGAAGAGGTATAATTGGTAAAATTCCAAATATAAAAGCTCCAAGAATTTTACTTGTAATTAATTTTCTTTTAAACGCTTTTTGATTTGTTAGATATAGTTTAAAGGAACGAAAGCGAAATTCACCTAAGTATTCAAGCTGTTCTTCTATTAATATTTCTTTAACTGTGAGTTTTGAAAGAGAAAATAAATTTAATTCTTCCTCATTCATCTCTAATTTCCATAATTTTTTTTGTCAATTCCTTTATAAATAAGATAAACATATAGTGGTGAAATAAAGACTATTATTATATTAAAAATTAATCCCTCATTGAATATTTTTATAAAATATCATAAAGTATATTAAGATAAACAATTACTTATCTAATTAACTAAATATTTTATAGATTTAAAAGCCTATTTATCGGGATTTGGGTTGGAATATAGCTCAACTTTTAAGATAGTGATATTCGGCAATTCTGGAACAGGCAAGACTACATTAGCTCATAGATTTTTGACAAACATTTTTAAACAGGACATTTCTATGACCCTAGGAGTCGAATTTCTTTTAAAAGATATTGAAATTAATGGAGAAATTGTTAAATTACAGATTTGGGATTTTGCTGGTGAAGAAAGGTTTAGATTTCT
>JBHLNY010000175.1:0-7209 GCA_048941065.1 Promethearchaeota archaeon | reverse complement strand
GCTTTGAATTTTTTCTCTAAAACCTCATTTATGGCTTCAGTTACATACTCTTTTAGATTTAAAAACTCAATTCTCTCCTGTAGTTTTGAATTCTGAATAAATAATGTTTTCCATTCATCTAATTGTTTAACTAGTCGATCTTTTTGTATTTTTAGCTTTCCTGCGATCAATTCCAAACCCTTATTTTCTGCAATTGAGAGTGCTTTAGTCAACAACTTGTTTGAAAGTTCCGCATTTCCTTCAATTAAAGCCAATTTTGCTTGAAGAGAATATAATTCAACTAAAGTAGTAATCGAGCGTTGCTTATAAGCAACATCAGAGATTCTATTAAGTAATCCCTGAATTTCTAAAAGTATATTTTCTTCTCCAGAATATTTTAACTCTTCTAACAACAAATCACACAGATTTACTTGAATCATAAATTCTAATTGATAGTCAAATTTTCCCTTGAGTATTTCTTCAAATATTTGTTGTGCTTGAAATTTATCTTTAGCTCGTTCTTTATTTTTTAAGATACAAGCTTCACCAAATTTTCTAAATAAATCAGTCCAAGGCCATTTCTGTACGAATTTAGAAAGTTCATTCATCGAATCTTCAATTTGTTTATAATCATTAATCTCGATGCTTGATAAAATCAGATATATATTTGAAACAATGACTTCATAATCATATAGTGTATGATTCATTATACAGAAGGAATTGTGTGCTTTTATCGATTTTTTTAAGTATTCAATTGATTCTTTTATTTTATTTTTCTCATGATATAACACTCCAATATTTCTAAGAGCATAGCAGTAGCAATGTGGTACCAGTTTTTGATTAGCTAAATTCTCATTATAAATTGTTAAACTCTTATGATAATATTCTAAGCTTTTGTTAAATTCACCCTTTCCACGATAAATTGATCCAAAAAGAGAATATGCCCATAATAGCCCTGTTGTATCCTTCAACTTATCATAAAGTTTTAAACATTCTTGGGCATATTCTGTTGCTTTAAATAAATCACCTTTATAGAAATAAGTCATTGACATTGAAAATAATGCCCATGCTATACGCTCTTCATCAGTCATTTCTTTAACAAGTCTCAATTGTTTATTAAAATAATCCAATGCTTCATCTAATTCACCTTGAGCTCTTTTGATCCACCCTATTGCATTAAGTTGGTAATACATACCTTTTTTATCACCTAAACTTTTATAAATCTCTAAACTATGATGATAACTTTCAAGAGCATTTTCCAGTTCACCGTTGATAGTTTGAATTTCACCTTTAATTGACATTAACCTGCCTTTTCCCTCTTTTACAAGGTAATTTTCTTTTTCAATTGGGGTCATTTGATTTAAAATTTGTTCACAAACCTTAATTTCTTCATTAACTTGTTCATACTGGTTTAAGGACTTGAGTGCTAGGAATCGGGCGTATCTTACACCAAAATTTTGAGTTAAGCTTATTTGGGTTGCTTTTTTGTTTAGAATATTATTAGTTATGGAAAGAGCTTTACCAAATTCCCTCCCTTTTAATAACGTAAAACAATTTAAAATTTGTTTATCAATATTCTCTAATTTTTGAGAATCTTTATTCTTCTTCACTTTCTTTAGATACTCTTAATCATCAATTAGAATATACTTTCTATTGAATCTCAAATTTGAATCTTTAATATTGAGTTCTATGAATAATTAATAAACAGATAGTTCAATTATATTATTTTACATTTTTATAAATCTTGAAGGCAATTGCATCTAGAAATCCTCTTGGTAATATTGCATCATTAACCGACTCTTCCCCAGCAGATACTTTAAGTGAAGAACGCAAAAAAATGGATTTTTAAATAAGCTAAATAAAATTAGTTTACAAAGATTACTGTTTCAAATTCTATCAACTTCTATCCTAATATTGAATTCAGACTAATCTATTTTGGACTTTAAAACAAGAAATTCAGACTTAATTCGTAAAAAAAGGAACAAGTGTCCATATTCCTACAACTGCGATCACTAAAATTAGGAACTTTAAGGAATAAAATCTCCATTTTGATGCAATATATCTTATTTTTTCTCGATATCTTATATATGGAATAAGAGTTATTATTAAAAGCCATCGCAATATCCATATTATGAGAATACTTAGATCCATATTACATTTTTCCCTTTATCGATTACTTTTTTTAAATCCAGGATTATTCCCTAATGTACTAATTAAACCATAATATAAATATATTTATTTCCTTTTATTTTTGATGATCTTAATCTTGATTTATCAGTAGATAATATTATAATCTATTTTCAATAATAGAACTTAAATTCTCGTCTTTCTAGATATCTCCAGAATTTTTTAAAAAATTCTGCAACTTCTTTATTTTCTTTCATTTTGTTTTTTAATTCAAGCATAATCTGTTCATTACCCAGTCTTATAATTGCAAAGAGAGCAATTTCTCGCAAATTATTATCCTCTAAACCTATAACATTATCTAGGCAATATTTAATCAGATCTTCCCTTTCCAAGTCAATAATGATTTTTAATGCTAGTTCTTTTTTTTCTTTTAGGTTTGGATATTTCTCCCAAGTTTCTTGGGGATTCTTAAAAAATTCTAAAATCTCTATAAATTTATTCTTAAATTTTGACCATATATTTAACTTTTCAGGATTACTTATAAGAAATTCTCGAATAAACTCTAGTTGCCAAGTATCACCCTTATTTAAGAAATTTACTAACATTTCTTCATTTAAAAGGTCTACTTTTTGTAATTCTTCGATTAAATCACTATCAGCAAGTTCAAATTTATTTAGATACTCTATAATGAGATCCTTCCAATTTTGAACGTTTTCTTTCATTTTTATTATAGCCATAAGGAGATCTTTAATTAAATGGGGATTTTCGGTTTCTCTTAACTTATTTAAAAGAACAGATCTAAACTTTTCATTATTTTTATATCCTTCGGCTATTTGGGGAAGATCCTTAAAGGGATTGGTTAATTTATTTAAAAATTCTAAAGTTTCTTTTTCGAGGTCAAGATCTAGTACAGCAGCGGTTTTTAAAATATCCTGTTCAAGCTTCTTAATCTTAGGAATTCCACTCTCATTTTTCATTTTGGCCTTATATTTTTCATTATCTTCTAAATATTCTCTAAATAGTTCCGTTATTGAATGTTTTACTTTCAATATTAAATTTTTACCTAAATTTTCTAAAGACCTAATGATATGAGTTTTAAGGTTATAATCTTCTTGACTTATGCTTTTAGCATGTCTCAGAATTAAGGGGATGACTCGGGGATCTTCACTTCGGCTTAATAAATTTTCCAATAATTCACCAATAACTTCGTCAGTTTTTCCTTTAAAAGATTCAATATATTCATAAACTGGCTTAAATATAAGCGAAGTATCTAATTCACACAGCCTTCTTATATGGTGTTCTCTTATTGATGATTCAATTTCACTTGAACCTCCATAATATTTTATCTCACTATTATCATTCAACAAAGTAATGATTACTTTATGCAATCTGATTTCTTTCTCAGTATCAATGAATTTTTTGTCTTTCAAAATATAATATATGCCTAAAAAACCCCATGCTCTTAAGCGTTCTTCATCACTTTCAGCCAGCTCGAAAAATAAGTCTAAATCCTTTCTATCCGTTAAAGGCTTAAAAATTTTGTTAAAAATAGTGTTTAAATCTTCTTTTGGGCTTACTCCTAAAGGTAAATAACCCTTCCTTAATTGTTTAATTATTTTTTCCTTATATGACATACTTATACAGATTCTATTTTATCAGGCATATTAATCTTTTCATATGTTTTTATTCTTCTTATAAATAGGGAATTTGATAAATAGAAAAATTGATTAAAAAGTTAAAAAAATATAGATCTAATGAAATCAATTTTAGTATTTATAGATGGTACTATTTGCGATACACGGCAGAGACATCACTTTGGAGTAAAGACACCAGAATTTAATAAACGTGAAGCAATAATCAAAGATAAAGCTATAACAAATAGTGTAGATTGCTTAAATAAACTATCCAATAGATATGAGATTGTTTATATTGGAGCAAGACCGAAATTCACAATCGACTATACGAAAGAATGGTTAGAGAAAGAAGGATTTCCAAAAGGAGATGTGTATTTAGGAGAAACTCAAGAAGATCGTCTTGAAATAATAAAAAAAGTAAATAATAGGTATAATTTTATTGCGGGGATTGGTGATCGATGGGATGATAATGAATTACATTTGGAATTAGGTTGTTTGAGCATAATATTAGAAGAATTTAATGGTAACTGGGATTTTGTATGTAATTACATTATGAATTATGAACGCAAAATAAAAATTACTCAAAATGAAATCCATTTAAAAGGAAAAATTGAAGGTTTAGCCCGTGTACTACCAAAGCTCTACAATAAATATGGAGATGGAATGTGGGAAGTATATTTCAATGCAGTTCTTAAAACGGCTGAAGAAACTAGGGAAGAAAGAAAAAAAGAAGATCTTAAATCATTTAAAAGATATAACCTAAATCCTCGAGATTTAAGAGATGTGGCTAAATGGGAAGAATTAGTAAATAAAAAAGAATGGGAGATTAATGAAGCGTATGGTTTACAAGATATAGAAATAGTAGAAGCAACAAAATATCGTTTTAAAATGAAGATAACACGATGTCGATATGCTGAAATTTGGAAAGAATTTGGTTTTCCTGAAATTGGGTATCAAATTCATTGTAGGACAGATTTTGCATGGTGGGACTGTCCTGCATGGAATTCACAAGTACGATTTAAACAACCGAAAACTCTTATGAAAGGTGATGAATATTGTTCATTTATACAATATATACCTGACAAAGATTAATTTGTTTTTATAAAAAAGAATAATTTATAAGAATTATACTAATTAAATCATTTTATGTTGAATCTTGAAAATGAAGACAATTATATTTCCAGATGGATTTCTATGGGGAGTAGCAACTTCTAGTTATCAAATTGAAGGAGCTTGGAATGAAGATGGAAAAGGTGAAAGTGTATGGGATAACATTTGTCATAATACGAAAATAGTAATGAGTAGAGATACTGGAGATATTGCATGTGATCATTATCATCGATATAAGGAAGATATTCACATAATGAAAGATTTAGGTCTTAATGCTTATCGTTTTTCAGTTTCTTGGCCTCGCATTTTTCCTTCAGGAAAAAGTAAAGTTAATTCTAAAGGAGTAAAATTTTATGATAATCTAATTAATGAATTATTAGCAAAGGAAATTGAACCAGTAATAACTCTCTATCATTGGGATTTACCAATATCTTTGTATAATATTGGAGGGTGGGTAAATCGGGATGTAGTTGATGCTTACATTGAATATGCTTCATATATGTTTGATCATTATGGGGATCGTGTTAAAAAATGGATCACATTCAATGAACCTTTAGTTTTTACATTATGGTTTCACTCATATGGTTTATATAATTATAAACGAGATATTAGAAAAGGATTAATAGCTTCTATCAATGTTAATGTGGCTCATGCTAAAGCAGTAGAAGTATTTCGCCAATCTGAAAGTTTAGAGGGGAAAATAGGGATTACTCTTAATTTATCACCGATATATCCAGTAAGTAATTCTGAGCTTGATAAGAAAGCAGTTAGATTTATAGATGGAAGAGATAATAGATGGTTTTTAGATCCAGTCTTAAAAGCTTCTTATCCAGATGATATGGTAAAATTTTATAAAGAACAATATAATTTACCTCAAATTTCGAACGAAGATATAACCTTACTAGAGCGTAATCCTATTGATTTTCTAGGAATAAACAATTATTCTTGTACAAGAGTTAATGCAAGAAAAGATGAAGATTTAATTTATCCTGAAAGATTGATTAATAAAAAAAGATTAGAATGTCGTAAATATTCTGAAATGGGTTGGGAAGTGTGTCCCAGCGGACTATTTGATCTTTTATTAAGAATTGACAGAGATTATAACCACCCCCCCATCTATATTACAGAAAATGGGATAGCATGTAAAGATGACAACTTTTTTGATGGTGTGATACAAGATGAAGATAGAGTGAATTATTTAAAGCAATACCTTGAAGCAACACATCGAGCTATTAATAAAGGTGTAAATATAAAAGGATATTTTTCATGGTCCTTGATGGATAATTTTGAATGGATTTATGGCTACTCTAAAAAATTTGGATTGATTCAAACGGATTTTAATACCCAAAAGAGAACATGGAAAAAAAGTGCTTACTGGTACCGCGATGTAATTGAAGCGAATGGTTTTAATATGTAGGTTTAAAAAATTTATTATATCTTACCTAATGTTATTTAATTATATAAGTTATATGAAATAAGAGAAAAAATTACTTAAAAGAAGACAAAAGCGTGTAAAACTGCGATGTGTCATAAAAAGAGCCAATCAAATTTAGATTTTAGATTTATGTCATTTTTCTTCAAAATTCGCGATTTTTTTAAATCACCTATGAAGAAAGTAGATAAAGCAGAGATAAAAAAGGGAGATTTTGTCCTAGATTATGGATGTGGTCCTGGAAGTTATACATTAAAAGCAGCAGAAATTGTAGGTTCAAGTGGCAAAATTTTTGCTGCAGATATCCATCCTCTTGCCATTAAAAAAGTAAGAAATAAAGCGGAGAAGAAAGGATTAATTAATATTGAAACAATTTTAACTGATTGTAATACAGAGTTAGAAAATAATAGCATAGATATAATTATGTGTTTTGATGTATTGCATGATATAGAAGATAAAGAGTGTATTTTACAAGAATTTCATAGAATCTTAAAATTAAACTCGATACTCACCCTTGATGATCACCATATGGAGGAAAATGATATAATAAAGACAATAACAGCTAAAGAACGTTTCAAGCTAGTAAAAAGGGAAGAGAAAGTATATCTTTTTAGTAAAATATAAAGATCTCAAAACCATCTTGTATTTTCAAGAAAATTAGTTTAGTTATATATAAACAAAAAAATAATTTTACTATTTTGAATTCTTTTCTAATCTTTTTCTATATGATTAAACATAAATAAAACTACTATTTTGTTATAAATCAGAGATATGTATTTTTTCTTTAATTTAAGTTAACTTAGAATGTATAGGGTTAAATAATTTGAATTTAAAAAATAATGATTTATCAAAGATCTTAGATTTAGATAATCAGGGAGATAAGGCTGAGGAAATTATATCAGAGTTGATGGTATCAGACAATCTGGA
>JBHLNY010000174.1:0-7270 GCA_048941065.1 Promethearchaeota archaeon | reverse complement strand
GCTTCTTCAGAATTTAATTCAAGATTATCAGAAGATAATGTAGTACCCTTATCATCTTGATAAATAGCTGCTGCGCTAAAATATGCTGCTGTTTTGTAAATTTTACTACACTCTGTCATTGCGACAATAGAGTTTTCCCATTCTTCATCTTCCTCATATTTTTCAGAAAGTTGTGAATAGGCTCTTGCCATAACCCATAATACACGTCCACACTCAAACATTAAATCTTGAATTTGAATTTCCCGATTGTTAATTGGATCAAGAAAAATAGGAGTAATATCTAATTCCTTCAATACTTTTATATGGTTTTCACTTCCATAGTTAATATTCAATATTCTAGTGTATTCTAAAAAGAGATTTATGTCATCTAAGCTAAAATATTCATCTTCTTTTTCTAAGGCTTCTTCTACTTTTTTAATTGAGAAATGAAGATACCTAATACGTTGCATTAGTTCTTCTGGAAAATAAGACATAAAAAATTCCTTAAGTTTTTTCATAAATTTAGTTAAATTAAATAATTTAATCATCATTTTAAAACTAATCTATAATGGCATTTCTATATCAACATAATTAAAAAATTTCTAAAAATTATTATTGTTCATTAATCATGAACAGAAATTCAGTTTTTATTTTTGAATTTGTATCAGGAGGAGGTTTTAATCAAGTTGATATCCCCTCTTCCTTATTTTGCGAAGGATTTAGTATGCTAAAATCCATAATCGCAGATTTTAAGTTAATGGATTTTGAGATTATTACAATATTAGACTATCGTATTTACTTCTTATCAAATTATTTAAAAGCAGATAAAATTCACAAAATAGATGCTAAAGAGAATTACTTGAGAATTTTTAAGAAATATGTCAGAGAATGTAAATACATTTTCATAATTGCTCCCGAAACTTCTAATATCCTTTATCACTTAACTAAAGTTGCTAAAAGTTATAATAAGATAATATTGAGTATTGACTTAGAAGGGATTAAAATAGGTACATCAAAAATAAAAACTTATAATTTTTTTAAAAAAAATGAAATCAATACTCCAAAAACATATCTTATACCTTTAAAAAATAATAAGTTGGACTTAGACTTTATAATAAAAAAATTCAATGATCTAAATTGTTCTATTATTATTAAACCTGAGGATGGAGTTGGTGCAGAGTCAATTTACTATTTTGAAAGAGAAAATCAAATAAAAGAGTTTTTTCATGCAAAAAGTAATAATTTTGATTATGAACGCTCTTATATACTTCAAGAATTCATTGAGGGAAGAGATTTAAGTGTCTCTTTAATTGGATTTTCAACTAATTTAAATTCTCCTATTATTTTAAGTGTAAACTCGCAAGATGTAAATATAAAAACAAAATCTGAATATTTTGGAGGATTTACACCAGTTGAAAATCATAAAGAAATTCTGAATAATATAGCAAGAACTATAAATCAGTTTAACCTTACAAAATTTAGCGGGTATTTTGGCATTGATCTGGTAAGAAAAAAAGATAAAAGCCTTTGTTTTTTAGAAATTAATCCAAGATTAACCACATCATATATTGGGTTAAGAAATGTAATAAATGTTAACATTGTTGATTTAATCTTAAATTCAAAATTAAATTTAAAGGAATCTGTAAAAATAAAATATCTTAACTATTCAATCTTCTCTAGATTAGAATTATTTTATTCTGGGTCTAAACCAATTGAAGAAGTTGAACATTCAATAGTACCAAAAATAGGAGATTCAATTTCCGAGTTTACTACTCCTCCAATTTCACTAAATAAATCAAAATATTTTTCTTGTTTTATTGCCACAAAAACAAAAGATTTGGAATCATCAAAAAATAGGTTGAATGATATAGAAAATACCTTAGAAAAATTAGAATTCATAGTTCTTAAATCAAGGTTAGTAAAATAATTGTAAAACC
Organism: Promethearchaeota archaeon; assembly: GCA_048941065.1. GTDB lineage: Archaea > Asgardarchaeota > Lokiarchaeia > Sigyniarchaeales > SOKP01 > Loki-b32. The sequence goes on along the minus strand of JBHLNY010000174.1, from coordinate 5,354 downwards.
ACCATAGTGTAATAATAGAGAAACAACCAAGGAATTTTCAATTTTTAAGCCTTTTTTTACACTCATACTATAAGATAATAACCAAATCGACCAAACTTGAAGAATTATCATTAAAATTTTATCTAAAAAATTAATGAAAGGAACTTCAAGAACTCCTATATTGAAAAAAATATAATGTAATAATAAATATATCACCATAGGGGAAAATATTATCGCAAAAGATTCAAGAAAGTTTAATGTATTCTCACCTTTGTTATAAAAGAGACGAGAAATTCCTTCTATAATAATAAAATAGATTATAAAATTCAAAAGAAAACTAAGACTTATCAAAATTTGAATATTAAGCTCGTTATTATTTTCATCGATTTCAATAAAAAATAATAATAGAGAGTAAAACTGGTTTAATTGGCAAAAAATTACTCCAATTATTAATATACCAATGGAAATTAAAATTGCATAGATTCTATCTTCTTTTTGGAACTTTATAAATCTTTTAATGGTTAAAGCCTTCAAAATAGGGGATTTGAATTCTTTGATCGCAAAACCTGACATTTTAATTGATTCAATATCATCTTTTAAAGAATTATAAGCATGAACACCTAATTCTTTTAGATAATATTTTTTATCCTCCTTTTGCTCGATTAATTCAGACAATGTATCCAAGTGATGGTAAATAGTGCCTGTACTTACTCCAAGCTCTTTTTTAAGTTCGGTGAATGAAGAAAATTCATTATCTCCAATTATTTTTATTATCCTTCTACGTAATTCATGACCTAAAGCGTAATAAAAACTTGCTTCAACATCCTGATTATTATTTTGGTTTGAATTTTCTTTACTATCCATACTAATCGTTAAATTTTATTCTGATTCTTCCTCTTTTGTTAATAAGATATTTATTATATTAATTATAATTAAAAGAAAACCGACTAAAAATAAATAAAAGCCAACTCCTATATTCAAAATGTAATCGACTTCTTTAGAGATAAATTCTATAAAAAAAATTAGTAAGAACCCTATACCTATAGATGTAATTATTACAGATTTAATTCTGAGTTTGAAATCATAGATAACAATAATAGACGCCGCTAAACAAATGATTCCACTTAAAAATGGAAACAAATATAAAAAAGAATCTTCAATTGCGACACTTGTGGCAATCTCAAACCTATCTAATAATGTATAATCAGAAGACCAAGAAAAAAATTCAGATAATATAAGTAATATCGAACCAGTAAATCCGAATATTATGAAATCCCAATTTTTCTTAAGGTTCATTTGGAATTTTGCTTTATCCATATTAAAAAACTATAAAAATTCATAAGGAATATTATAAAAATAAAATTTAACAAATTTATTTTTTTTTAGATTTTTAATTAAAAAAGATTAATAATAGTTGGATTAGAAATGTCATCACAGATGGAAATGGAAGTAGAAACTGAATCTCCACCTCTTTTTAATTATTTACAGCAAGAAATCCCTCTTGAAGATATAAGAGATTACGCTTCTCCTAGGCGTATTACCTCCATAGATTTTCTTAAAGGATTTGCCATAATTTTTGTAATTCTAGCACATACATCTCAAGCATGGCTTGACTCTGAAACTAAGTATCTTTATGGACTCCTATTCGCATTATTAGATATTCTTGGTCCTTCATTGTTTGTTTTTCTCTCTGCTCTTAGTGTAATATTCAGTATTAAAAGGAAAGAAGGAGTATTGCCGAATAAGATAATACGGAATCGTATTCTTACCCGAGGTGTAGTAATGTTAGCTTTAGGATTGCTTATTAATTTAGTAGGTGAAGATCCAGCAACAGGAGAAATTGTCGTAATTCTATTTGGTTGGAATATCATTACATTTATAGGTCTCTCTCAAATTATTTCTTTCTATGTATTGAAACTTAAGAAAAAATGGCGTATCGTAATTGGGATCTCAATTATTTTGATATCACCATATATTCGAGGGTTTCTTTATGAAGGTAAAGAAGCAGGAAACTTGTTATTGAGTTTCTTTCACTATATTATTACTTCACCAACACCTCATTTAACACTACTCCCATGGATATCAATATGCTTTATTTCTACTATTTTTGGAGAGTATATTTTTGAAGCTTTGAATAGAGGTACAGAAGATGCTTATATAGGGCTATTTCGTATATTTTTTGTATGGGGTATTATTTTTATAATAATGGGAATCTTTATACCAATGCCCTTTATTGGTTTTGGTTTTGAATTACAAACACCTGATACTATTATAGGGGGTCTAGCGGAATATCCCCATTTAAGGTTATTAATAGTCGCTAATGACCAAGATTTTTTTGAACTTTCTGGAATGCCGTTATTTTTGATAAGAAGTACTAGTGCCAATATGTTTTATAATCAAGGAGCTGCATTATTTATAATTGCAATATTTTTTTATTTTATTGATATTAAGCAAAGATCTAATGACTTCACCAATATGTTAATATATTATGGTAAAGTCTCCTTAAGCCTATTCTTGCTACATTTTATATTTATACCACCATTTGTAGAGCAATTTGGAATAACATTATTTCTGATTGTTGGTCTATTATATGTAGGATTTATGGGAATTTTTATGTACATTTGGATGGAATACGCTAAAGGAGTAGGATCTCCTGAATGGCTTATGGTACAACTTGGGAGAATCGGGCAGAAGTCAGGAGAAGCTGTCAAGAAAACTACTAAAAAAGTATATGCACGGATCAAAAAACATGAAAGAGTTAAAAAAATGGAAGATTTCATGAAAAAGTTAAGCAAAGATAAGGAAAATTAATAACAAATTAAAATGACGCTTTAAATGAGAAGAACCCAACTCTTTTTTATTTTTGCATTTTTTATAAACTTTTTATACCTAATTACCTCTGTGTTTTTCTTTTTTTTCTTAGATAATCCATTAATGAATAAAAACAATAATGATTTCTTAACTTATTATAAAGCTGGTCGGATTATAATAACAGATATACCGAATTTATATGATATTTCACAATATCTATTTCCATTCAGATATTTTCCTCTCTCTGCTTACATTTTTACTCCCTTCTCAATTTTAGGCTTAGAATTAGGATATTTTGTTTTTCAAATATTCAGCTTCATTTTGAACATCGTTATCATTTATCTTATTTATAAGATCATCCAAATATATCCAAGGTTAAACATTGAGAATGAACTACGTTATGATTTAAGAGAGTTTAGGGACGTCTTTAATAAATCTGAGAATGAATCAGTTCTCTATCATTTTGCTATATTATTGATAATGCTTCCTCAATTTATGAATTATTTCTTAGGTCAAATCAATACCTTAGTTTCTTTTTTTATCTTATATTCTGTTTTTTGTTTTTTAAAAAATGGAAATAAAAACAATTTTTTTGGTGGTTTAATGTTAGGATTAGGAATCTTAATTAAACCTACACTACTTCTTTTAATCCCCTTTGTAATACCTTTACACTACTCAAAAAATTCTAAAAAATTTGTTTTTCATTTTAAAACTTCATTTATTAGACTTTTTGGAATAATCATTTTACTATTTGTCTCTAGTATTTATTTTTTCATTTCTCCTAAATTGTTAGAAGGTTTTATGGATGTTAATTTTACAGGAAAATATGCTACAACTATAGGAACTTTAGATATCAACGCATCTTTTAGTCTTACAAGAAATCTTATAACTCTCTTTCAATTAACGGAAATAAGTATTAGTAATTTTATCCTTTTTATAATTATCATTTTTTTATTTTTGGTTCCGACCTTTTATTATTTTATTTTGTCAACAAATCAGACAAATAGATTGATTGATGGATATTTAATTGGAATTACAATTACATTAATTGTATATTTTGATTCATGGCCCCATCATCTAATTATATTAACACCATTCCTAATCATTTTTACCTTAATTAATAAAAATTTTATATTTTATAATATAATTAGATTTGTACATCATTTTTTGGCCATAATAGTTGTAATATCATGGGGTATCTTTTATATTACCTATGAATTCTTCCCATTCAATTTATGTGGGTTGATTTTATTAATTCTACTTTATTTTACGTTAATTATTTATTATAAGAAACAATAATAAAGAATTAAAATAATATTTTCTTAATTTTTTTTAATCTTTATTTAATTGAGTTTTAATTATAATAGGATAATCAAAATGTCATCTGCAAATGAAAAAGTTCAAAGCACTGAAACGCCACCATTAGTAGAATATTTGAAAGAAGAAATTCCTATCGAAGATATCAGGGATGTATCATCACCTAAACGTATTGCTTCAATAGATTTTGTTAAGGGTTTTGCAATGTGTTTTATAATTTTGGCACATTCTGCCCTTGCATGGTTCGATGATGATTGGAGGTATATTTACGGCCTTGTTTTTGCTTTTTTGGATATATTAGGTCCTTCCTTATTTGTCTTTCTTTCAGCGCTTAGTGTTATCTTCAGTATTAAGCGAAAGAAGAAAAAAATCTCATCAAAAATTATCCGTAATCGCATTTTAACTAGGGGAATCGTAATTATTGTAATTGGTATCCTTTTTAATCCAATGTCGTTATATACTTCAGGTGAAAGTATTCCGTTCCCTATGAACCTATGGGGTTGGAATTTTCTTGTTTTTATTGGTTTCTCACAAATATTTTCTTATTATGTATTAAAGTTTGGTAAAATTACAAGAGGTGTAATTGGCACTATAATTATTTTCATTTCACCTTATATCCGAGATTTCCTATTTACTTATAAGGATGATAACGTAGGCATATGGATATTACATTTCCTTATAACATCTCCACTCCCACAGGTACCTCTATTACCTTGGCTTGCTATCTGTTTCATTTCCACAATATTCGGAGAATTTCTCTATGATGCTATGATAGCTGGAACTGTTGAATCGTATAGAAAGCTATTTAAAACTTTTTTAAGATGGGGTGTCTTCCTAGTCGTGCTAGGATTAGCATTAGGCTTTTGGTTACATAAGTTTTCGGATTATGAATCTAAAGAATTTTTAGATTTTAAATCTGAATATTTACATATTGATTTATTAAGAATTGCCAACCAACAGGATTATTACCACTTCCTTGGAATGCCAGATTTCATGGTAAGAAATACTACATCGAATATGTTTTACAATCTTGGTGCTGCACTCCTTATCATTGCAGTGAGTTTTTATTACATTGATATAAAGAAAAAATCTAATCAATTCATAAAAATGCTTATATATTATGGGAAAGTTAGTTTATCGCTATTTTTAATTCAATATCTATTTCTTCCGTTGTATATTGGACAATTTTCGATAATATTTTTTCCGATAATGTGGGTTGCTTATTGTGGATTTCTAGGGTTAATGAT
>JBHLNY010000173.1:0-7349 GCA_048941065.1 Promethearchaeota archaeon | reverse complement strand
TTAAATAAAAAATACTGAATAATTAATCTTTTGTATTTTAATTAATCAATATATTATCTTAATAAAATATTTTCTAATAGATTGGAATTAGATAAAATCCTATATAATTAATTCTATAAATTGATATTTAAGATCCTTTAGTTTAAAGATAGTTCATGTTAAAATTAAAATAATGAAAAAAAAGTGATTTCTTTTTATTCTATTTTCGCTTAACTTGTTTTTTTATTATAATCAAGGAAATTCCAACTAAGACTCCAACAACTATAAATAAATTATAACCAGGAATCAATTCTTCCGTCTCTTCAAGTAGCATATATTCTTCGGGGGCAATATCAATATATGCTTTTATTTCATTCGGACTATATTTAATATGAATAGATTGTGCGATATATGTGGTATTATTTGTAATATTATAAGCTTCTGGAGGTACATCTGCTATGATTGATTTACCAGAAGCTGTACCTATTGGTAAAGCATCATCTTCCCCCATTACCCAACCTGATCCATTCCAAAATTCGCTATCTTCATCACCTAGATATTCATAAACATGAGCAAATATAACGCGATAACCTAATGATTGAGACCAATTATCATAATAAACTGCATAATAGGGATATGTCATATTTCCTTCTTTATAAATTTCCATATCAAAATTTGGGTGTAATACCATTATAGCCCCCGTTGCTACGTCACCTACACCTTCCCAATCGTTTATATTACCAGCGAAAGTTAAATTAAGATTTTGGGCGTTAATTTTAAACTTAACAATATCTATTTCATCATGATAATCTCCTTTTTTTATACTTTCACCGTCTGCTGTTACAGATACATAATAAACATCATTTTCCGCATCATCAACATAAGTATTAAGCCCAACCACAGGCGTAAAAGTTTGCTGCGTCAAAGAAAGCAAAAGAATACTTAAAAATGCTAAACTATAATAAATCTTCTTGGACATCTTCCATCACTAAATTATTTGTTCTTAATCATATTCTTCTTTTTTTAACTTTTAGGTGTATTACTAAATTTAAATAAAGCTATTCAAATAACATCTTTAAAACTTATTACAGATGTTTTAAATATTTTAGATTTTTAAGAGCTAATCTTTAAGTATAAAATAAAAAAAAGGATTTTAATATTTAGCTTTTATTACTTTCTTTTTATTCTCTTTATTACTATATATATTGAAATTCCAAATATAGCAACGATAAAAATAAATAAATCATATCCCAGAATTGCACCATCATCCCCTATGGAAGCATCAGGAGCCTTATCAAAATAAAGAATTACATCTACCAAAGGATTACCAGCAGTACTTTCGGCATACCATGTGACATTATCTGGAACGGTCCAAGCCCCTGAGGGAACGGTTCCCTCAACTAAATTACCTATCATAGTCCCAATATTATAACCATCATTATAATCAAATGACCAACCTGCACCAGTCCAAACTTCTGTTATATATGTTATTCCCATTCTTATATAATGAGAAAAGAAGACACCACTAGGAGCAGATGAACTCTTAATAGCTAAAACGCTATATTCAAACGTTTCATTATCGGGATCATAATGCTCAAACAAATAAAATGTGCAGGAAATATCAGGACCGTCAAAATTTGCCGCAAATGTGGCATTAAAATAATCATCAACCATTGCTACACTAGTAAAGTCTATTTCATCATGGTAGTCCCCTTTATCGATTTCCGATGTCTGCATATTAATGCGAACTACGTCATTTTCAGGATCAGTAAAAGATTCTGTTCTAGCAGTTACTATACCCATTGATTGAAATATTAAGAGAAATAAAACAATGCTAAAAATAGTTATAAAATACAATTTTCTCTTTATCAATTTTTTTCACTAATTTTTATTATATTGGATTTATTTTAAGACAAATTTGTTAACGTCAAAAATTATTTATTCAACAATTTTATTTAAAATTTATTACTCATTTGAAGATAATTAGAATAATAGTAATATTGATAGAATTACTAAATTATCAAATCATTTCTCAGAAGAAATCTCAGTTGCTAACAATTCTCTTATTTTCGATGTAATTAAGTCATATTCTTTAATCGAATTTAGATTAGAGATATTCATACTTTCAATGATGTCCGAATCTTTAAGAAAACTATAACTCACACTCAAGCTAGGGTTACTTTCCTTAATTTTAATTAGTGCTTCTTTTAAAAAAATGCGTACAAAGTCTTCAGAGGATTCTCTTATATATCTGGTTTTAGGTTCGATAAATTTAATTTCTACTTCATTCAAATTATAAAAATTTAAAACGCATAATAATTTTGTTTCTTTAGTACCTTCTTTAGAGAAGATTTTTCTCTTAATATTTGTACCCTGCACTTTTTCCTTAGGAATTTCTTCAATAAAATAGTCATCTGTTTCTAGCTCTTCTCCACTTTTTGCAAGTGCCTTTGCATAAATCTCATCTGCACTATGGAAGGACTTGTTTGATATGAGTGAATTTAAGTAACTTAAGATCTCTCTTAATTCAGATATCTCTATTTGTAATTCTTCTAGTTGTTCTTTCTTCTTATAATACAGATTTTGAATTTTACTAAGCATTAATGATAGTTTCTGTATATCAGTTTCTTCTTCTTTACGATCCATTGATTTCATATATGTTTTATAAGAAATTAAATTTATTTAAAAATTAGTCCTATTCTTTAATTAAGTAATTTTTTTAATAGGAGATTAAAATGAAAACAATGATTATTACCCCTAATCCCTCTGATCCTGAGGTTAAGATTTTATCTAATGAATTCAAAAAAAGAAATTTTAAAATTCAATACTTTATTCCATCAACAATTAAAGCTAATATTGCTTTCCAACATAGATTTGAAAAAACTTTTGAGAATCTTGACCCAAGGGCTGCCCTTGTAAGAGGATTTGGAGCGGCGGTTACTCAGAGGATATTTTTTAGACTTGATATATTAAGAGCAATTGAAGAATACGACGTTAAATTAATAAATTCAAGAGAATCTTTAGAGATTGCTAGTGATAAATTTCTAACATCGGTTTTTTTAGAAAATCACAACATCCCGACACCAAAGACAATAATCTGTGAAGATCCACATATGGCATTAGAAGCATATGAAGAATTAGGGAATGATTGTGTATTAAAACCACTTTATGGGTCTAAAGGAATAGGGATAACACGATTAAATGATAAGAGTTTTGCAGAAAATGTTATATATTCTCTTGGACAACTCAATGCAGTTTTTTATTTACAGGAATTTGTTGAACATTATAATCGAGATATCAGAATCCTAATTTTGGGGGAAAAAGTGGTGGCTGGTATGTATAGGGTTGGTGATAGTTGGAAAACAAATATTTATGCAGGGGCTAAACCAGAACCATTAGAAATTACAGATGAACTAGAAAATCTTGCTATTAAAGCAGCAAAAGCAGTTAAGACAGAAATTGCTGGTGTAGATATAATTGAAAGTGAAAAAGGATTCCTTGTTCTAGAAGTAAATTCGATTCCAGGATTTTTAGGCCTACAGAAAGTAACAAAAACAAATATTGCTGAAGAAATTATCTCATATTTTCTTAAAAGTGCAAAAATTTAGTAAAACTAATTAAAAAAAGATAAAAAATTTTTATTAATTATTTTAGAGAAATTTGTCGTTAAGGATGTTTAGAGGACATCAATTAATCCAATTAGAGCCGCTATAATTAATAGAACACAGGCAAGTATACCCCCTGAAAAAATGACGAGTAAGATTCCTAAAACAAATAAAAATAACCAGTGAAAAGGGAAAGGATTATCGGGTTTGATTGCTGTATATATTGTAATTATAGAGATTACAATGCCAATAATTGCATACACAGGTTCAAAAAAGCCTACAAAACGACCAAGAGGCCATCTAAACGCAAAAATAGCAAAAATTTGGCTAGCTAAAGCTACCAAGCCTCCAATTACAGTTAAAAATTTCATCCATCCTTCGTTTTTATAATGTTTTTTTGCCATACCATATCATCGTTTTGAAATAATAATTTGTATAAAGATTTTAACCTATATAAGCATATAAAACTTTTTATAAAGAATAATTAACTTTCTTTTCTCTTAAATTCTTAGAAATAATAGTCAGTATAATCAAATCTTTAAATTGTTAAAGTAAGACAATAAGCTTATTTAATAATAAAAGAGATCCTTTTAATATGACATTTTCAATAGTTGCCTATGATCCAAACAATAATGAATGGGGGGTAGCTGTTCAATCAAAATTTGTAGCAGTAGGTTCAATAGTCCCATATGCTAAAGCAAAAATCGGAGCAATCGCTACCCAAGCGTATGCTAATACTAGTTATGGCCCAAAAGGCTTAGAATTATTAGAAACAGGTCTAACTGCAGAAGAAACCATTCAGAAATTAATAAAAAACGATGTTCAAAAGGAGCAAAGACAAATAGGAATAATTGACTCATATGGAAATGCAGCTTCTTTCACAGGCTCAGAATGTTTTGAATGGGCTGGACATATTGTTGGAAAAGCTTTTGCTTGTCAAGGTAATATTTTGGCTTCGGAAAATGTAATTAAAGCAATGGCTAATGCTTTTGAAACGACTCAAGGAGATTTAGTTGAGAAATTTTTTGCTGTATTAGAGGCTGGACAAGAAGCAGGAGGTGATAGGAGAGGAAGGGAATCAGCGGCTATTCTTATCGTAAAAGAAAAAGGTGCATATGATGGGGGGACTGATAATTATATCGACATTCGTGTAGATGAACATCCAACACCACTTAAAGAATTGCGAAATATATTTGAAATATATGATATGTGTTTACTCCTTAGAGATGATCCTAAAGATATTGTCAAATTAAAAGGCAATACAGTAAAAGTTGTTAAAGAGCGGTTGATACTTGATGGATTTTATAGTGGTGAAATTGATAATAAATTTGATGATGAGACAAAAATGGCATTAAAAAATTGGTTAGGAACAAATAACTTCGAAGTAAAAGAAAGGGATGATGATTTCATGTGGGGTAGTTTATATAGATATATTTTAAACTTAAAAAATAGTAAATAACTTCCTCTGCAATCGAGAAGTACTACTGTAATATTTTCTAATTTTAATGTATTATCTTGATATTTCTTTACTTCAAATATAATTATTTATGTAAACCCTATGTGATTGAAGATAAAATTATACGATATAAAAAAGAGTTAGTACTTGCACAAAATTTAGCTAAGAAAAAGTATGCAGATCAAGATTATTATGAGAGTTTAGCAAGCGATCTAAAAAAGATCTTAAAATTTTATGAAGATCTAAAAGTTTGGAAAGAATTTTCGGGGGATTAATGGTACTTCTATTCTTTATATAATTCCTTATTGATCCAAGGTAATAATGCACAATTTACTGCTTGCGTTAAAATTTCTGTTCTTTTTATCTTATTTTTACTTAAAAAACTGATAGCCCCTAATTCATTCTTTAAATTCATATTACCCGAGAGGCGCCCCATAATCTGACCAATTTCTAAGTCACGATTTTCCAATATTTGATTAATAACATATTTTGGATATTCAAATGCGATACCAGAACCTAAAGAAATTTTCTGATTTTCATCGATAATGGCACAAAATTGAAAATCCATATATCCAGTTCTAGTATGTGGAACTGAAACTAATCCTGCTTCAATTCCTACTCCAAAAATATCACTTTTTTCATTTTGTTCATTCAATAGATAATCCAAAGCGCTTCTAGCTCTATTAATAGCACCATTTATAATTTTTTCCATTCCAATAGGTTGATTTGAGACTTTCGAGTTTGCTTTTATCTTAAAAATTTTAATTTTTTTAAAATATCTACCGAAACCAATTTTTACAGCCTTGATTTTTGTAGGATTTAAGGATCCAATACAGATCTTTATACATTTCATTTTTGGACTTAAATTTAAGTAATTTCTAATAAATTAAATTTAAATTGGTTTTTTAAAATCAGATAAATTTTATGCATAGGTAAACCGATTACATTCGAAAAAGAACCTTGAATATATTCTATAAAGAAGCTTGCTTTTTCAGTGATAGCATATGCACCTGCTCTCCCTTTCCAATCCCCAGATTTGATATACATCCTAATTTCCTCATCTGATAATTCAAGAAATTTGACAATAGTACTTTCATAATCTACTACAATTTTAGAATCAATAGATCTTGTCATTGCAATCCCTGTTATTAAATTATGGACATTACCTACCAATTTCTTCAAGATTTGGAAAGCATTTTGCTCATCTTTAGCTTTACCTATCACTTCTCCGTTGAGTTCTATAATAGTATCAGCTGCTACTATGATGGCATCCTCTTTTTTATCCAATAATATATTTTTTGCGTATAATGCTTTATATTTAGCTAATTCCTTTACAAGTTTAATGGGATCCTTTATTTTTTTTTTAAAGTTATCCTCATCAATGTTAGATCCTAAAATTTTAATTGGAATTTTAGCTTGCTCAAATAATTTGTAACGATCAGCGGATTTTGATGCTAATACAATATGTCTCAAAAATAATCACCTTAATTTATAAAATTCTGACCTAAATACTTATAAGATTGAATTTTTTGTAAATTTTATTAAAGGGATTATTTTGAAATTAATTATATCAATTGAATGAAAAATACATACATTTAATTAAAGATACTATACAACATAATTTATTAGAGAGAAATTACTTTTAGAGGAATATTCAGATGGAATATTTTTATCTTTGGTTTATTATACTATCAGAGTCTTATTTTTGTATTCTTTGGCTATATCTACATTTTTCTTATAAGCCTGAATTTTTAGATAATTTTTTTGGATTTAGCGTTTTGCTTTCTATTTTCATTCATATCCTTTTTTTTCTTTTTATAATGAATCAAGATGTAGAACTTCATGAAATAATTCTTCCTATTTGGCTCTTAACACTTGGCATTCCACTGATTTTAATAATTATTATAGTTTTCGTTTCCACTGGACTAGCTTATTTTTATAAAAAAATTCTTAAAAAAGATAATATAAACTTAGAACAGAGAATAGAGCAAAAACTAAAAAATAAGAGTAAAATTAAGAAAGATGTATATCGTAAGATTAACCATATTCTAATATTTATAGGATTATTGATTATTTGGGTTATTGGGGTGGAGATTGTAAAATCTTATACAGGTACAACATTAGGTATGATTCCTGAAGAAAATAATATGCTGCTAGTATATTTTAAAGTTCTATCTAAACCAGATTCAATTAAGGAGGTTCTATTTCTTTTTGGATGGTTTTACTACCTGTTATTTTTCTTTTTTTACACTTTTTGTCTATTTATGTTAACAAATGAATTTACACGGAAATCTAAATATCTCTCTTTT
>JBHLNY010000007.1:0-31854 GCA_048941065.1 Promethearchaeota archaeon | reverse complement strand
AAATTGCAAAGGAATTAGGAATTGAAGCAATTAATACTGAAGTTAAGAAATTTCCAGACGGAGAAAACTATTTAAGGATTAATATTGAGGATGAAACGTTAATTGCTGAAAAGGAAATTATTATCGTTCAATCAACAGGACCTAGCTCAAGTGATAATCAAAATGCAAGACTAATAGAGCTTTTTATGATGTTAGATTCTGTTAAACGGATGGGAGCAGCGAAAATTATCGCTGTTGTACCTTATCTTGCTTATGCTCGACAAGATAAGATATTTAGACCTGGTGAATCTCAATTTGGTAACTCTATTATACGTATTATTAATTATTTTGGAATAGATGAGTTGTATATTGTTGATATTCACGCCCCACTAATTTTGGAAGAGTGTTCATGTAAATCAATTAACATTGATCCATCAAAATTATTAGCTGATTATATAAAATCTCTCGGAGCAACAGAAATTGTTGTAGTTTCACCTGATAAGGGTGCAATTGAGAGATCTGAGGCATTCGCTAAACATTTTGGGGAGAATATTCGCGTAGATTACTTTGAAAAGAATAGAAATATAAAAACAGGTGAAATTAAAATGGCTGGAAAGTTGAGTCTTAAAGGTAAAGATATTGTTATCGCAGATGATATTATAGCAACAGGGGGTACAATGGCTACAGCAATAAACTTAGCTAAAGAAAGTGGAGCTAAAAGAATTTATGCGGTGGCAACTCATGCTTTATTGTTGGGTCAAGCAAAATTTAAGATATTAAAAGCAGGAGCAGAGATGATAATTGGGACTGACTCTATTGATAATGAAGCAAGTAAAGTCTCTTTAGCTAAAATTATTGCTGATTATTTAAAATAAATTCTTTTTTCTTAGTAGTCATGAATTAAATCTAAAATTACTTTTCTAATTCTTTCTCTAAGATTATTTTTTGTTGAATCATTTATAATTCTATAATCTGCATTAATCAAAACTTCTTTAAGACCAAAAAGAATCTCTCTTTTATCTCTTTCCTTTAAATCTGCAAGACTTTTTGGATCATCACTTCGAGCTCTTTTAAAGAGTCTTTCAAATCTATTTTTTTCATCTATAATAATTGCAATTATTGGAAATTTCCAATATTCTCGAAAAACATTTACTTCTTCCATAGATCGCAATCCGTCAACAAAAATAATATTATCCTTTTGTTGATTTATTAGATCTACACATTTTTTAGCAATAATATTAGGCCCGTACTTTAACCTCAATTCCTTAGCGATTTTGCCTAAATTTTCACTGTTAGGTTCAATATTTCTCTTTATTGCTTCATTTCTAATAATATCCCCCATTACAATAACAGATCCTAAATCTCTTATAGCCTCTATCGCTGTACTTTTACCCGCACCAGGAAGACCACAGATAGCTATTACTTTCATTTTTACAGAAATGTTGTATTAAAACAATTTATATATTGAATCTTTATTTAAATTCTATATAGAATTAGAAATAAAGTTTTAAAAAAAGTTAATAATGAAAAAGAAAAATATTGATCCTTTCAACACACCTGTTCTTTTGACTTATAAAGCGTATAGGAAAATTAGTGGTTATGCTATACGATATGCAAGTGAGCATTTAAATGAAAGTAAATGGCGTGAAGTATATGGTATTTTAATAGGATCAATAGAAAATAGTTCTCAAGTGATTGTAAAAGATGCTATTCCAATGGTTGTTGGAGATAGAGCGGGTGTTAAATATGAAAATAAACAATATGTTGATATGGCCCAAATCGATGCCTCTGTATTTGAAAGATCTATACAAGATGAAAGAAAGGATTTTATAATTGGTTGGTGGCATACACATCCTGGTTTTGGTTTTTTTTATTCTCCTATTGATTGTATGACTCAGTTAGGATATCAAATACCAAATCCTTATGCTGTTGGATTAATTTTTGATCATTGCGAAAGAAAATCAGATAGACACTTTTTAGGAATTGCTGGCTTAAGATTAAAGGATCCAAATAGAGGTCTTTCTTCTACTTATGATCTAATTGAATTAAAATATGAGTTAAAGAAAGAAGAAATGCTTAAAAAAACAGAGAAAGCAATATATAAGATTGATAAGAAGATAGATGCTGCATTGGAAGAGCTGAACTATATTGATCAAATTCTCCGCAAAAAAACACTTGCTCAATTACAGAGAAATTATGGATTAATTTTAGTACCTAAGGAAGATATCGTAGTGACTGAAGATGAGCAAGAGGCTGAAGCAGGTGAACGTTATTTATATGAATGGGATCCTGAGTTTTTCAAAAAATCCTTTCGAATCCCTAAATTTAGGGAAAAAATGGAGAAGTTAATATCTGATGCATATGATGAATTAGATAAATTACTTGAAAATGAAGAGAAAGATAAGTATGCAGTAAGGAAAGAAAAATTAAAGAGGAAAATTCAAAATATGCTAAAAAAACCTAATGAATGGTATGAAAGCCTAATGGAAGACTTCTCTAAAAGAATAGAATTGATATTTCCCTATTATGATTATTTTGATACTGATGAGAGAAAAGTAATCGAACATTTTGAAGAAAGAAGTTCTGAATATAACAAAGTTTTAGAGGATCTAAATTCTCGTGCAGAATTAAATTTATTCTCTTAAATTATATAATTCAATTTTTTGAGTTCCTTACTTAAGTCTCAGTTAGAGATATACAAACATTCGATAGAAACCTAAATATTTTAAGATCTTATTTCAGTTTTTTTAACAAAATTTTATATTAATTCGAGTATTAATTGATATATCATACTTCTTTTCAATTAATTAGAAAATATTCTTAGCAATGATTTCTTGTCATGGCAAATGAAACAACACTCATTATAAAGCATAGAAACGAAAAAGAAAAAACAATAAAAGATGCAATTTTTGCTTTATCGGGCGGGAAAAAGTCTCTTTTGATAAAAGGAGAAGGAGAAGAAATTAGTACCGCTGTAGAAGTTGCAGAGATTCTAAAACATAGAATGTATCCAGGTATAGAAATATCAAATATTTCCCTAGGGAGTCGCCCTTTTTTTGACAAAAAGCAAGTAGCAAATTACCATAGAAACAAAAGAAATGATAGAAATAGAAAAGAGTTAATTTCTAAAATTGAAATTACGCTTAAAATGAAATCATATACTTAATTCCATGACTTCTAATTTTAAAAATTTAGGTCCATTATTAAAAGAAACACGCACTCCTGCTGTTTGCGAGATATGCAATAATTACATTTATAAACGTGTCTATTATGACGAAAATTCTAAAAAAAAGAGAAAAGTTGTCTTTGTATGCAAAAATTGTCTAAATAATAGTAAATAATCAACTAATACTTTTTATTAATTATTTCTAGTTTTCTTGAGCTTTTGCTAGTCTTCTTTTATTAAGAAACTTATTCCAATCAAATGCTAGAATAAAAAACATAATAGTAAGCGTAGCAATAAGCATTAAAGCTTCAGTAATTACGCTTGAAACGTCATTAACTTCTATTCCAGATGTAGAGAATCCTATATTAATTAGAATCGGTAGAAAAACATAAAATAAAGTTGTAATATTTTTTCCAAGCCATCCAAATATAAGACATTTAAAAAAATTGATTTTTTCTTTTGATAATCCTAAAGCTATCCATAAAGGATCATCAGGGATTGGGAGAGCTGCTGCGATAAAGATATATACATACATACTTTTTGGGTGATCTAAAATTAACTTACCAAACCCTTGGACATTTTCTAGAGTTTTTGATTCTGCTATTGATGGAATTTTTCGAGCTCCTCTTCCAACCAAGAAACTAGTAAGTTCTCCTAAAGCAGCTCCTAGCCCACCTGCAACTCCAAGTCCAAAGATTAATATCAACCCAGAATTCCCGAATTCTGTGTAGAGCGAATTTGAAAATAGAAAGAGGACAAAAGGGAATGGTACAGGAAATCCAATACTAGCACTTCCCAGAAGACAAATAATAAAAGAGATAAATAAAGCCCAATAATAATTAGCACCTTCAGTAATATATACAATATTTTGTCTAGATTCAATAATGAAGTCTTGAAAATCTGGGACAAATAAATATAGTAATAAATAAATTATTGCTCCTAGATAGAATACTAAAAATACAATTGATAAACTTCTGGAAACCGTCATATTAGAATTTTAATATTTTAATCAAGACTATGTTTTAATAATTTTAGTAGTTAGTCCATTTCTCGCTTTTAATAACAATCCGAGATTATTTGTCACTTTTCCTACTTTATTTACTTTATTTGGCATTTCAAGAGACTCTATAATTATTATCAATTCATCAGTTTTAGGATTATATATAATATCTCCCTCTTTTGCATCTAAACTAGATTTAGGATTTGGTCCTTTGAATATTTCTAAACCTGGTAGTGTCCAGTATTTTTTCGAACCAAAGCTAAATCGTCCGCGAAGTATGATTGGCATTTTATTAATTATTGCATCTGCAGAAAGAGGATTTATATGCCGAATAATATGACCTTCTAAAATACCAATTCCAAATAATTCAATTTTTATAGGTATTTGTCCTTGATCTGACATAGTTTATAAATAAAGTAAATTCAGATTTATAAGTTATTTCAAGATTAAAATCAATTAAATCTTAAAAAATTATGCTTTAAAGTTGTAGGAACCTGTTAAGCTTTAATAAAAAGATTTAAATAGTCATATTGTTATATATTTAGTTGGACAATAGGTCTATTATTGCATTGGAATAAAAAATACATTAACTCAGTTTAAACAACGACAAAGTTGTAACAAAATTTTTAATGTAATCCTTATTTCCGACATTTTTTTTGGAAACTGCCCTGATGTAAATTATACCCTGCATAAGAATTCGTAATTTTCAAATGTTCCTGTGTGCTAAATACAGAAAAACAACCATTTAATAGAGCACTTTGGAGCAATTTTAAAGTTTTCTCACTTACAACATGATTCAATTATAAAATTCAGTTTATGAGACTATCAACCTTGATGCTTAAATTCATTTCAATTTGTGTAATTTTTTTGATACACGTGACATTTAAGCATTAATTTATATTTAGAAATAGGAGCTTTGATTACAGATTTGGTTCATAGGAGAATAATAAACTTAATTCCTTACAAACAACAAATCTGAGGAAAATCGGAGCCTCTATTGTCCATCTTTTTTTTTTTTCATATTAAAATTAAGTAAATCTAGTTCAGTATCAATATCATAGAACTGATATCTTTTATCAATTTTGAAAGCTATAACTTTCTCTCCATTCTTGATTACATGATTAATGGTTTCCCATATAGAATTAATTAAGACTTTTCCTTTTAGATTTAAAAACTCATTCACTAGATTATAATTGAATATGAAAATTGGTATTAATTGTCTTACTTGTTCATCATTTGTTAACACTCTCAAATCTTCTTTTTGAATTTTTTTTAAAAAGGAATTTGAATTTTGTCTTTCAATTTGAGCGATAGATATAGACTTAGGGGAATTTTGAATAATATTCTTATGTTTTTCTTTTAACTCACTTACTTTCATTTCTCTATAGAATGCTATTGGAAATGCTTGAATAAGATTAAAATTTTTCAATGATATAATAATGATTTCTTTTAAAAGATTAAACTCAAATATTGTATCTCCAGGGATCACGAGAAAAAGTGTATCAGTTTTAAAAATTACATTATTTTTAGTTATAGATAAGAATGAAAATAATGATCCTAGTTTATAATCTTCACCCGAACTAATAACCAATAAATTCGCTAATGGAAATTTTTTACTATTTTTGAGCGAAGAGATAAAATCTTCAATCTGATTTCCTAGATGTCCTTTTATAACTACTATTCGGTCTAATCCCAACTCAACAAAATTATTTATTGTATGATATAGAATCTCAATATTATTTAATGATTTAACTTTCAATAATGGTTTTGGTAAATTTTTAGTGATTTCTTTAAAACGTATTCCCTCTCCTGCACAGAGAATAATAACTGAGATTTGATATCTAAGTTCATTCTTTAGTGGTAACAATTGTATTCCCTTCTTTATCAATTACAATTGTATGTTCTTGTTGAGCTACAGGTTTACGAGCCCTTTCTAATAAAATTGGATAATTATCAAGGATTTTTTTTCTTAAAAAATCATCAATGATTCTCATTATTCTTTTTTTAGGAATTAAATTATTATTTTCAATCCATCTTGGTGAAAATGGGAGCCTCCTAAAATTATTTTCAATTTTATTCATATAATTTTTTAGGTCATAAGGGATATTTTTCGTTAATTTCTTAACAAATCGATATATAAAAGCTTTATCTCCATTTTCAACTAATCCTTCTCCTGAAGTTGCGAATGGTTCACAGGCAAAGGCATCTCCGGGTTTTAAAATTTGATTATGGCTTTTTTCCATATAATTTGGAATAAAAGGTCCTGCATGTAAATTATATTGTTTTAATTCATGACCACCTAGATTTCTAATTGGTTTTAAGTCATAACTTTTGATTTTATCCTCAATAGCTCCTCCTAATTCATATAATTTAGTACCTGGTTTAAAAAGAGCAATTGCAGCTTCAAGACCTGCTTCTGCAGCATCAATATAGTTTTGCAGCTTCGGGTCTCCATCAATATTAACTGTAAAGGCGGAATCAGCTATATAGCCATTAAAGTGAGAACCTAAATCAATTTTTAACAATCCTCTTTCTGGTACAAGAGTATCATCGTCAATTGGTGGACTATAGTGAGCAGCTATTTCGTCTAAAGACATATTGATTGGGAATGATAATTTAGCACCATTTTTTATAATTTCCTCCTCACACTTATTAGCTATTTCCAAAAATGATGCACCAGGATGGATTATTTCCTTTGCCAACTTCTTAGCAGCTATTACTGCTTTTCCCGCTTTAATATAATCTTGAATATAATCTTCATTCATAATTTAAGAAATAATTCATTCTCGATTTATCATTTTAATTTATGGAGTTAAGCGATCTGGTGTTCTTGGATACATGACACTCTCCCGAATGTCATCCAGTCCGCATAAATATGTTATCCAACGAGCTATACCTAAGCCAAATCCTGCATGAGGTGGCATTCCAAAATCATATACATTTAGATGAGATTCAAAAGAAATAGAATTTAATCCTTTTGATTCAAGAGCGTTAACCAGTTGTTCTTTATTATGAACTCGAGTTCCGCCTGAAGTTAATTCAAGCCATCCCATTTGTAAGTCAAATGATTCGCTATATTTTGGATTATTAGAAGGCATGATATAGAATGGCTTTATTTCCATTGGCCAATGGGTAATATAGTAATATCCTGGTAATTTCTCACCTAATTTTCTATAAGCTTCTGTAGATATATCTTCGCCCCAATCGATATTAATCCTAAATTTTTTATCTAGTAATTCAAGAATCTCATCGTACTTATATCTAGAAAAAGGGACCTCTGGTAAAGTTGTTTCTTTTTCCATACCTAAAAGCTTTAAAGATGCCAGCTGATTCTTTCTGATATCACTAATTACATTATATACTAATTCCTCTAATATCTTAAGGACATCATACATATCAACAAAAGCCATCTCTACATCTAATGTGAATATTTCACATATATGTCTTCTTGTACGGCTTTTTTCTGCTCTGAAACAGGGGCTAATTTCAAATACTCTTTCATAAACACCACTAAGTTGTTCTTTATAAAGCTGAGCAGATTGTGTTAAGAAAGCTTCTTTATCGAAATACATGATAGGAAATAATTCTGTGCCACCTTCTGTGGCAGAACCGATTATTTTTGGGGTTGTTATCTCTGTAAAATCTCTGTCTAGTAAAAATTCTCGAATAGAATTCAACACTTGCCCTCTAATCTGAAAAATTGCATGATTTCTTTGAGATCTTAAATCTAAAGCACGATTATTTAATCTTAAATCTAATTCAGATATGGTCTCCCCTGTCATGTCAATGGGAAGTTTTTCAGGGGTTTTATTTAAAATTCTAATCTCTGAGGGAATTATTTCGATTCCTCCAGGAGCATTTTTAAAGGATTTGACTTTTCCCTTAACCATAATACAATATTGATATCCAAGCTTAGTATTATTGAATAGTTCATCAGAAATATCACCTCTTTTTAAAGTAATTTGACGTTCTCCGTATTTGTCCTGAAGAATAACGAATTTTAAACCTCCTAAATCTCTAAAGTTTCTAACCCATCCCCCCAAAATAACTTCCTTTCCAATTATGTCTGAAGAGACGTCTTTAGTATAATGTGTTTTCCTCCAATCACCTATTTCATCCAAATGATACATTTGTCAGTTCCAGCTTTTAAATTTTTTATGAATTATTAAGGAAAAAGTTGAATAAAAATTAAATTTTTGCCATCGTATTATGTTGTAATATGGTAAAATTAAATTGGAAAGGTAAAGATGCAGGTAATGAATCTATAAATTTGATTGAACTAAAAGAAAATTTCAAATTTGAAGTAATCGAATATATTACTTCTCCTATAAATGAAAATCTTAACCTTGATTCTAATTTAATATACCATAGGGTTGATAAAGAATTAAGAAAGCACAAAAAAGAGGAGATTTGGAAAAATAAGCTTTATTGGGGCGAAAATTATATAGTAATGAAATTTTTACTCCAAAAATTTAGAGATAAATTTAATTTAATTTATTTTGATCCTCCCTTTGCTACTGGTAGTGATTTCAATTACATAATACAAATAGGTGAAGGAGAAGCTTCTAAAAGCTCAAATAAATGGTTAAGAAAAACAGCCTATAATGACACTTGGAAAACTGGTCTTGACTCATATCTTGATTTCATATATAAAAGATTATTGGTAATGAAAGAGCTCCTGACTAATGATGGAAGTATCTATATCCATCTTGATTGGCATATGGGACATTATGTTAAATTAATTTTGGATGAAATTTTTGGAATTGAAAATTTCAGAAATGAAATTATTTGGGCTTATCCTGCGGCTTCTGTCCAAACAAGAAGATTTTTTATGCGTTCATTTGATATCATTTTATTCTATACCAAAAGCGATGAATACATTTTTAATGATGATCCTAATATCTACATGGAGTATTCAAATCGAGTCAAAAAAGCATTAAAAATAGATGAGAAAGGCATTTATTATTATCGAGGTGGAAGTCATAATGGTAAAAAATTATCACAAAAAGTATATATAAAAAAGAAAGGTATTTTTCCTCGGGATGTATGGAATGATATTCCCTATGTGAGAGCAAATACTAAGGAATACCAAGGTTTCTCTACTCAAAAGCCAGAAAGGCTATTAAAAAGGATTATATTGGCATCTACAAATAAAAATGATATCGTTGCAGATTTTTTTTGCGGATCAGGTACAACTTTAGCAGTAGCAGAAAAACTGGGAAGACGTTGGATTGGTTGCGATATAACTAAGCAAGCTATTCACATTTCAAGGAAGAGATTGCTCGATATTTATAACAGTAATGATATCCTCAATTGGAAAGAAATTTATGGGAAGAATATTCGACCATTTAAGATATTTCACATTAATAAATTTAAAAAAGACCATTTAATCCCAGCAGAATTCTTGGTTAAGGGTGTTAATCACAATATTGATTTAAATAAGTTAGAAAAACCTCATTTTAATGTAAAATTTGAAAAACAGGATGATGAAATTGTAGTTAGATTAATTAATTATTCTATTCCATATGAGAGTCTAATTTCTGATGAGATTAAAATGAATATAAAAAAATGGACTGATTGGATTGATTATTGGGCTATAGATTTTAACAATAAAAGTGATGTTTTCAACGTTATGTGGGTCTCCTATAGAACTCCTAAAAATCGAGATTTAAAACTTAACTCAAAATCTTATAAATTTGATAAAAATAACATGTTTAAGGTTTTAATAAAAGTTATTAATATTTTTGGAATAGAGACAATCCAAGGATATAATGTAGAATTTTAAGCTTTACAATAATTCATTTAATTAATTCTCTAAGAAGCATTGTAGCATAAGTTCCTTTTTGAATCGAGAATTTAATCTTTGCTTTTTTCTTGTTTTGGTGGAATTCATCATCTGAAAGGACTAAAAGCTTTAAATTAGTTGGCTTAATTGTCATCGCTCTAATAGATCCTTTGAATTCAGTTTCTTTTAGTAATTCATTTTTAAATATATTCTCATTAATTTTATCTTGCACCAAAACCTCATTATAAAAAGTTTTCATTAATGGGAATTCGTCCATATCAGTATCATAGCCGATAATTGGAATTATTATAACAGCTCGATTGAGGCTTAATGCCCGCTTTAAATAATCATCATATGGTCCTCCATAAACATATGTAGCTTGAGTTATATTTCCGTTATCATCATCAAGTATACTGATAACATCACCTTTTAAAGGTTCAAATAGAGAAAATCCTTTTTGACATCGCAGAGAAATCATCTTATTAAATAGGTAGGATTGAAAAGAACTTATTAATAACTTTTTTAAATCAAAAGTTAAAGTTGAAATACACCCTTCATAATCCCCCGGCTTCTCTATTAAATGCTTTATCATATTTCTTTCATAGAATAAGCTTTTTGGAAAATCTTGATAAGCTTTTTTAAAATTATTATCATCTTCTAAGGTTTTTCTTGCTTGTTTCGATTCGAAAGATTCTGTAGAATAAGTGAAGGTGACAAATTCGTTAAAAGCTTTTTGGAAATCATTTTCTAAAAGATATCGTCCAACTAAATGTGAATTTGGCCTGAAAGTCCCAAACCTTTGGAGTCCAAAATAATTGGGAAATCCGTAATTAGTTAAAAAGTTACATATTTCTTCGATTTGACCTATTAAATTTTCCTTACTTTCTATATTTCTAATTACTATGGAAAAATTATTTCCCCAATGACTTGCTAATTTTATATATTTTTTAGATGGGGATATATTTCTGAAATGTAAATCTTTTAATTTTAAATTCTTTAATTTCTCTACAAAATCGCCTTTTATTGAAGCTTTTTGAACACTGATTGAGCATTTATCTTTTAAGCCAGAATAATGAATTGACTCTAATGGAATCTTTAATGCTTCACTAATTTCTCTTATAGCTTCAAAAGTGTCTTTATTGATTTTAATCAAATTGAAGGTTGTATATTTATCGTTTGACTCTTTTGAAAATGAATGGCTCTTCAGGTCCTCCTTTATTTCAAGAATTTTTCCATTACTAGTTATTTCTTTAACAATAAAATCCTTATAGGTTTTTTTATATTCCCCACCAATACCTCCTACATTAGAAGTAGCGTAAGCTTCAATACCTACAAATTTCTCTACTTCTCTTTTATCATTATCGGCAAAAAAGTATGTTACATCCTCTTTTTCAACCAATTTTATAACCAATGAACCTAATTATAATAATTTTAAATCTCCTGTAATTTTATCTATTTCTGATGACAATGCAGGACCAATCCCTATTGCTGTTGTTGTTCCTGGAGGTAACTGTGTAAGTCCAGCATCCTTTACAACAAAATGAAGTACCTTCTGTTTCTCAAGTTTAATAATCATTTCATTTAAATCTTCTTTACTTGGAATTTTAAGCACTACTTTTTTCTGTCCAGTATTTTTCCAATTTTTCCAAACATTTGTATTTTGAATCCGTACTAGATCTGAAGCGGAAACGCTCGCATGGCACGATTGAGCGCACTTTTTACCAGTTCCCATCTTAAGATCTGTTCTTATTAAAATAACCTGTTTACATTCTTCCACGATGACTTAAACCTATAATTTTTTAAGAAATTAGTAAATTAAATCTTGATTAGTAAATTCAATTCGACAAATATTTCCTGTTAATTCTAAAATTAACTCCTCAAGTTCTTCTTTAGTAAAGAGAATTTTTTCTTTATCCTCCTTTCTAAGAACTGCTCTAAATTGAATATCACCAGTAGCTAAAAAGATTTCATTTAACGATACTAATTTACTAGGTGCAATTAATGCTTCTACTACTGGTCTAGGTTTATTTGTCTTTTCAATTAATATAATTTCGTCTATTTCATATGTTTCTTTTATCCAAGCTATTAATTCTTGCTTAATTTTAAGTTTATCCTTATTTCCAATTACTAGTATTACAACATCTTCGAAATCAATTGCTTTATAAAAAGAAACGTTTTTTAAAAAATCATATTGTTCATTTTCTTCTAGCCCAGTTAGGTCTTTTGCTAAATCTAATTCAAATTGCGTAATTTCTCCAGCATCTAATTTTTCCTGACAGCTAGTACATAAGAATCCCGAATTTACACATGTTTGGCAAGCTGGAAGAACCTTCATTTAATTTTTACCTAAAATTATATTTCTATAATTTCGCAACTAATACTTCTTATTAGACGTTCTGCTGATGTTGGATCGGTTTTAAAAGTATAAAGTGTTTTCTTAGTTCTAAGTTTGAGCTTAACAACATCTTTAATCCTCTTTACCCTGCAATGAACTGCATACTCAGATAATTCTAAAAACTTTTCCTCATCAAATATTTCTTTTGGCAAATTTCCTCAGTTAAGTTTCAGTACTTTATTGATGAGTAGATCTATTATTAATAGAATTTTAATTTTATCATATTGTTTAATAATTCTAAACATAAATTTTATTTTGAATCTTTTTTTTTAAAAATTATTCCTATCTTTGTAATTTCTAAATTAACATTCAGACAAATAAAATTAAAAAAACTGAAGAAAATCGAGGAAAATGCCGATCGATGACCCTGTAAAGAGGAGGATTGCTAGATATCACTTACTGGAAAAATCAGTATGCCGAAGATGCGGTGCTCTGAACCCCATCAGAGCTAAGAAATGTCGAAGGTGCCATGGCAAAGATTTACGGCAAAAGAGAAGAGAACTCACTAAATAGTATAAGTTATTTTTTTTACCTATTTTTATAAAAATCTACTAAAATTATGATTTATTAAAGAAAAATAAATATAGAAACAATTTTTATTTAAATTATACCACTAAATTTACTATAGAATAATCTCACTTAAAAATGACTGAAAATAATTTTAATCCCCATAATTTAGATCAAGAGTCGATTAAAAAAGCGTTGCAATCAGGTACGACCACAGTTGGAATAATCGTTAGTGATGGAGTAGTGCTTGGTACTGAGTCTCAAGCAACTGCAGGTTATTATATAGCAACAAAACAAGCACAAAAATTATTTGAAATAAATAATTACACGGCAGCAACTATAGCTGGTGGTGTTGCTGATTGCCAGTATGTTATTAATCAACTTCGTGCTTTATCTCGATTAAGGGAAGTTGAAGAAGAGAAAGTACCTGAGCCTAAATATATTGCTAGCATCACAAGAAATATTCTTTTCTCAGGAAGATCATTTTTTGTATCTATGATGATTGTAGGAGGTTATTCTATAAAAGAAAAAGCTGGTAAACTTTATGGTGTCGATCTGTTAGGTACATTATATGAAGAAGATAAATTTCTTTCATTTGGCTCTGGTTCTGCGTTTTCTATAGGGGTTTTAGAATCGGATTGGAGACCTAATATGACAAAAACCCAGGGTTTAGAGCTAATAAAAACAGCAATTACAAGTTCTCGAGAAAGAGATGCTGCTTCTGGATTTAAAATTCAATTATGTACTGTGGATAAAGAAGGATTTAAACAAATTCAATAAAAGAATTCGAATTTTATTTAGTTAGTATCAATTTCTATATCTATTTGTAAATATTCATTTTTAAAAAGAATAAAACCATTTAAATTCTCACTTTTGGCATTCATTATTGTCCAGATTTGATTTTTAAATGCTCTATTACCACAATTATCCAAAAATCTCATATTTTTCAAATCAGTTTCACTAGGATATGTACCACTAGGATGAGAATGAAAAATACTAATTAGACGTAGATTATATTTTTGAAATGCCTCTTGAAATAGTTTGTTTAATTCCTCAAGGTTATCCATAAGAAATGAAACTGGACTCTTTTTACTCGATTCTATGCAATTAAATTTTTTTCCAACATAATAATAGTGATATTCGCCATTATACTCGATTTCTTTAACTTCTCCAAAAAGTAATCCACATGCTTCATTCGGACTAGCATTTTTTACACATTCTTTCAGTTGATTAAAAAGTACATGATTCAATACCAATTTAATATCTTTTTCGAACTTAATAGCCAATTACCTTTTTCAAACCTTATTTTATATTAAGGTTAATGCAGCATTTAATGCTGCTAACCTTGCTTTTTTAGAATTATCCCCTAATCCAATAATTAATACATCATTTTTTTCTAAATTTAATTTTTCATCGGTCCTTTTATTCTCTATAGTTTTAAAATAACTTTGAATAGTTTGATTTATTTTTATCTGATTTTTATTACCATCTGATAAGGATCCTAAAGGAAATACTAATCTAATCCCATTATAAATTAAACAGGTAGCACCAATTCCATCTACTTTAATTGCAGCATCTCTTTGGGCAACTCCGTTAGTGATTTTATGACCTCTATTTTTTATTTGACAAATATAAGGATTTACTTCATGAGTTTCAATGATTATCTCTCTTAATGTTTCTAAATTGCCTTCTATCAAAAAAGGAATACTTTTTTTGATTTCGTTTAAATAATTTAGACCATTATCTGTGAGAATATGCCCTTTTCTTTGAGTTTCAGATTTACTTTTAGCATCTTCTTTTGGAACTGTTATAAATCCAACTTTGTCTTTTAATTTTCTAATTAGAGATCTTGACGTTCCCGAACCAATTAATAATTCTTTTTGTAATCGATATCTTCCTATACCTTCCCTATTTTCTCCAAAAATAAATAAAGCTAAAACAATGTGAACTTTCTCAAATGTTGGTTTTATTGTTGCGCTTTCAAATAATTCGTCTAATTCTTGAAACATTATTACTTTCATGTATAATTAATTAACATATATAAAAAAAATGATGTTAAAAAAAAATAAAATTTAAAATATAATTACATTAATTATCTAGTAAATTATAAATCACTTTAGAAAGCCATAATTACATATTAATATTATAAGAAATGAATAATAAAGAAGAAGAGACAAGGACAAATGAAGTACAAGATTTAGTCATTTTTAAAACTAAGATTGAATATAAAAGAGAAGAAGAAAGTAGGTATCCATTTGAAACAGTCGATCAAGAAAATAAGATTAAATTAGAATATGATTTTAGACCTTTTAGTGGACATTATCTCTATTCAATCCTTCTACATAACCAAAGTTTGGCACCAATAACTGAAGTTAAAATTAAAATTAAATATCCTAAATTCCTATTACTCACTAGATGTACTCCTCCAACAATAGGAACGCCTCCTTCTATTGAAGATAAAGGTTTAAACCAAATAAATTTAGAATTTGATGAATTTAATGAAAATAGTAAAAAGCAGATTAATTTTCATTTTACTCCTTTATCATTAAAAAATGTGGGGGAGATAAGAACTATCCTTACTTATGTTAACAATAAAGATTATGTAAGAGTTCTTAACTCAGAACCAGTTGAAATTAGAATAGATAAACTAAATATAACACCTAAAATAATACCAAGTTTTCAAATAAGAAAAATTATGCAAATACCTGGTATTAAAAAAGCAATTAAAAGCTTCGGAATTGGAACATCCGCCAGAATTGATTTGGATATTTATTTCAACATTGCAGAACAGATTCTTCGGGCGCATAATTTTCAATTAATTGCAAAGGACATAGATAATAAAATTATTTGGTATTTAGGAACTGATTTGGAGTCTGGTGAAGATATCTTAGTTATTGGACAAATTGTGTTAAATAAAGTAGAAATTATTGCTGCTGCTCAAAATCATAAAGTCTTAATCTCTCTTTTAACTCAAGTTTCAAATGATTTTAAAGATCGGATCTTAAGGAGAGGAATTATTCGTTCAATAGATCATATCTATGAATTAGAATGTAAATATTGTGGAGCTATTTTACCTTCCTTTCCCAAAAAAGGAGAAACTATAGAATGTGGAAAATGTAATTATGAGCAAATTGTTTGGTGAGAACCGTTTCTTTTTTTCATTAAGGAATTCTAAAAAATAAACAAAATCAAAAAAAAAATTTTTTTGAATTAATTTTGCAAACTCTTATTCATGTAAATATAGATTAATGAAAGAATTGCAGCTCCCATAATTATTAAAAATAAATTTCCAAAAGAGATAGTTAATTTTTATAAAATAGTGTTGGACAATAATCTATAAAATAATTACTTTTATACAATTTTTATGTTATAAAAAGAGGAGAACATGGATTTTTTTAAAATCTTCACTTATTCAATTCTCAAGCAATTAAATCTTTCTTTAAACTAATCAAATTCCCAAATATATCAAAATAATCGTTTCATTTGGGCAAAATTTGTAAATTATTTAAAATAAAGTTATTCTTTTTAACTTATATGAAACATAAAAATTCTTAATTTATCGTCTCACAATTTGATCAAATTTCTCATTTCTTTGAGAATTATTACATATAGTATTAATATATGAAGATTCAAGAATATATATCATATTAGAGTTCTAATTTTTAACAAAAAGTAGGTTACTATAAAAAAATTCTAACTTGCGCGAGATTGATCACTTTCATGAATTTGAATTTTGTCGTTCGATTTTTTTTATTTTTTTCTTCATAAAATTAAGTATGAAACAAAATCTTTAAATATCTAAAAGATGTATAACTAAATAACTAACTATTAAAAAATAACTAAAATTTGTAAAAATTAATATAAAATTAATAAAAAAGTGGAGGAATAAAGATGAGTGAATATATTAGTTGGAGTCCTATTAGAAGATTAATGAAGCACAATGGGGCAATTATCGTCGCTCGAGACGCCGTTGATGAATTGGTTGATTGGATGGGTCAAAGCGCTGAAAAAATTACAAAAGTAGCTTTAAACTTAACTAAACACGCCAAAAGAAAGAAAGTAACAAAGGACGACATTCTATTAGCCATAAAATACTTCAAAGGTTAAATAATAGGGATCTCTAAAGCAATTTTAATACCTATAAAATCACCTAATTTTTCTTTTTTTTTTTCTGACTTATCCATACAACAACGTTTAGTTTAATCCATAAGTATAATTATTTTTTATAACCTAAACTATCTTATCTCTTAAGAATTTTAATCTTAAGATTTATAATTCGATGTTATTAATCTTATAACGGATGCATTATTATTTTTTTTCATATTTTTTGCCATAACTGTGATCCAAAATCATTTTATGATTAAATCATCACAGTTATGGATTTTCTTTTACTATTAGTAATTTTCAATAATATATTGTTAATAAAAATAGTTTTAAAAAATCATCACTGTTATGTTCTTTAATTATGATGATTAAATTAATAAGAAACAAATGAGATCAGATTCACTGGAATATTGTAATGCACCTTTCTTAAAAAAGAACAGAGTTCTTTACAGGCATTACCAGAATAACATCGTTAATTGTTGTAATAATAAAAATTCGCTGGTAATTTTACCAACTGGTTTAGGAAAAACAATTATTGGTATTTTGCTAATTGCTCATTCATTAGAAAAGTATCCTAAGGCAAAAATTTTAATGCTTGCCCCTACAAGACCTTTAGTTGCACAGCATAAAGCTTCATGTCAAAAATTCCTTAATATCCAAGAAGAGAAAATAGTTGCTTTTACAGGAAAAATAGTTCCAGATAAAAGAATCCTCCTTTTTAATAATTCTAGAATAATTATTTCAACACCTCAAGTAATAAAAAATGATTTAATAAGAGGGCGTTATGATTTAACTCAAGCATCATTAATAATTTTTGATGAAGCGCATAAAACAAAAAAAAATTATGCATATAATTTTATCTCAAAAGAATATATTAACACGTGTAATGATCCTCTAATTTTAGGATTAACTGCTTCACCGGGAAAAGATTATGAACACATCCAGCAAATATGTGATAATTTATTTATTGAAAATATAATATTTAAAGATTATAAGGACAAGGATGTTAAAGACTACATTTATGACATTGATATTTATATTAATCTGGTTGATTTATCATTAGATATTTTGGAACTAAGTCAAATCTGGGATAATTTATTTAAAAATTTTTTGAAATTTTTTATAGATAAAAAACTAATAAGTCCTTTTAAAAAGTATTACTCTAAGTTAGACTTTTTAAGAATTTCTCATGATTTAACTCTTTCATTAAAGTATGAAAAATATATGGAATCAGAAATATTTGATGATGAGATTCTAGATAATCTTTTTTATAAAAATCCTAAAATTGTAGACATAGTTAGAGATAACAAATTGGATATTCATTCGATATTTTCCTATTGTTCAAGTTGTATTTCTATATTGCATGGCAAAGATCTATTAGAAACTCAAGACATTTCACTATTTAAATCATTTCTTGGGAGATTGAAATTTAGAGCTGAGCAGGATATCCTATCTGCAAAAAGAATTGTTAATTCTGAGCATTTTAAATTTATTTTTTCTCGTATTGAGCAAAAAGATTTATCCAAATTGTTTCATCCTAAAATAAATCAAATAATTTCAATAGTACAAGAAGAAATTGAAGAATTTCACAATAATAAGATCATTATTTTTACACAATATCGTGAAATGGCAGAAAATTTGAAAAATAGATTACAAGATCGGCTTAATAATCGAATAACCATAGAAAAATTCATCGGACAAACATCAAAAATCGAAGATAATGGATTTCCTCAGAAATTACAAATAGAGATACTTGAAAAGTTCCGAAATAATGAAATCAATATATTAATAGCAACAAGTGTAGCTGAAGAAGGTTTAGATATTCCAAATGTAGATGCTATAATTTTTTATGAATCTGTTCCTTCAGAAATTAGACTTATCCAAAGACGTGGCAGAACAGGAAGAAATGCTCCTGGGAGATGCTATATTCTTTTAACTGAAGGAACTGTTGATATTCCCTTCCATATAGTCGCACGGAGAAAAGAAAAATACATGAATTCAATACTACTTGATAAAAAACAGTTAAAATTGACTAAAAATCTAAGAAGAGAGAAAATTTCTTTCGGTCCAACTATAAAAGAGTATTCCAAAATTGAATTAATGCAAAGTTTCAAAGAAAGAAAAGAAAGGGAAAAATTACTACTAGCAAATCGAACTATTGAAGATATTATATCGCAATTAGATGAATTTTGTACTAGTGATGAATATAAAGCATTAAAGGAATGTGGTATAACCTTTTTTTCTGATTTAATAGAAATGGATGATAATATTTTAAGAAATAAAATTTTAAAAATCAAACGTAAGATTCCTAAACCACAAAAAAAGCAGAAAATCTATCTAAATAAGAATGTAAAATGCTTGATTAATTTAGCTAAAAATTACTGTAAAAGTGGAAAAATTAATCTTAAAAAGTTTGAAGAGCTTGCTCGAAATGAGGATATTGTGGAAAAAAAATTTATTATTCATTTTAATCAAGCTTGTTATCTAGGATACTTAAAAAAGGAAAACAATATTGTGCACTTTGTAGCAGATTACCACTAATATTATATTAACTGAAAAAAAATTATTCTTACTTAATTTTTTCATCTTTTTCCTTTCTCAGAAAGTAATATATTAAAAGAAGACCAGTAATTATCACAGGTATTGCAATTACAGCAGGATTACCTCCACTGAAAAGGAATAAGTAGTAGGAAATGGTTACAATTGAAGTAACTAAAGCTATAATAGGTCCATATTGCCTGGCAAAATTAGTTATATGACGTAAAACCATATTTAATTTGAAATTTGTACTTTTAATTACTTCGAGCTCAGTTTCATCTAATTCATCTAAGATATCAGGATTTTCATAATATATTCCGAATCTAGGGTCATATTTACCACCTAAATCTCCTTCACTAATAAGATTTAATAAGTGATCTTGTATATGTTGTTTCTTTATTTTTAATTCATGATTTAGAAACCCAATAGTCAAGAATTCATTTGTTACTGCCCTAATTGTCATATCAATATAAGATTTTAGCACTAATCGTTCTAAAGACTTAACTTTTTCACTTAAGATTTCCGTATATTCATTAATAAATTTATTATAATCTTCTTGGATATATTTTGATGTTTGACTAAAGTCTTTTGATTGTCTATTAAATTCTCTTATCTTATTATTAACATTTTTATTGATTTCCTTAATCTCTATTTCAATATTCTTTGCTCTCTTTTGAACAATTAAATTGATTCTTTTAAATTCCTTAATTTCAATATTATCTTCTACCTTTCTTTCTAAATTACCGAGTAATTGACTCAAATAAATCTTATAATCATTAACATAACTCATTAATTTTTCGCGGAAAGATTCGTGTTTCATCATGATTATCTGATCATTAACTTCTTTAACTTTTTCCTTATATTCATTCGACAAATTATTCTTTTTCTTAACAAATAACTCTCTTATTTCAGGAATTAATTTATTTGAATCCTCTGTTTTACTCCATAGTTTTTTTAATTTTTCTTCAATTTTGTTTTGAGTTTGGTTTAATTTATCTTCAAATTTATTTTTTTTAGATTCAAAATCTTCTTGGATTTTTTCATGCGAATGGATCTGGTCTATTTTTTTGGCTAGTGATGTGAATTCCTGCATAAATTCAACTTTTAAATTGCTGTATTGCTTATCAATAATACTTATCATTTCATTAAAGAGAGCTAAACTAGTATTAATTTTTCTAATTGCTAATTTATCATTATCTATTATAGATTCAAAATAATTCTTGGTTTTGATAAATTCTTCTCTCTCTTGATCAATATGAAGCTCACTTACTTTATTATAGAATTGGTTTGGGATAATATCTTTAAAAATTTTCAAATCATTAATTCTATTTTGAAGTTCAAGCATATTTATGTTTAAAGTACTTTTTCTTATACTGGAATCATAGAGCGCTAGTATTTTTCCTATTCTTTCTCGATTCAATTTCAATAATTGGTTGTCAATATAATTTCTAAGTTCTTTGTTTAAATAATAATTATCTGTAAAAACAAGTAGATATTTATCATCTTCATGAAGTTCTGCATTTATTTTTGAGATATCAATCATATCTTTAATCTTATTAATTAAAACCTTACAACTTAGCTTTAGTTCCTCTTTTAAATCGTTTAATTTAACATAATTTGATTTTTTCTCAAAAGCAAGGAAAACAATTCTTTTTGATATAATATCATTTACATATTTATCTTTTAAGATGGAAATTTCATTATTTATAAATGAACTAAACTTTTCCCATTGTATAATAGTTACTTTAGACTTTTCTTCAAAATCTTCAATAATTTTTTTACATTTATTTAGTTTCTTTAAAAATATACTATTTGATGCTTCAAATTTGGTTAAAATATCATCAAAACCTTTAATTACATTATTAATTCTTAAATTTTGCACTTGATCTAATTGATTTTTATAATTATCTAACTCTGTTTTAAATCTACCAATTTCTAATGATACAAAATTATCAAAGTCTTCAATTTGAGAGCGATTTCTCTCAATTACAACTTTATTCTTTAATGATTGGACTCTTTCTGCTATTAATTCAATAATATTTTCCTCCAGAGTATCTAAAGCTTCTAATATATAGCCATAGAGAAGGTAGACTTTCTGTTTAGATTTTATCTCTTTCTTGACTAATGAATGAATCTCTTTGATCTCTTTTGTTTTTTCATCTAAAAGTACATCAGATTTTTCTTTAATAATATTAAATGCTTCCTGAAAATGATTCTCCTCAATCTTATTCTTTGCTTTCTCACTTATTTCTAATATCTCAATTTTTACATTCTCTCTAATTTCATCAACTTTTCTCATATTAGAATTAAAGAATTGAAATCCTGAAGTATAATAGCTAAAAACAGAATCAAATTTCTCTTTAAAACTTAACCACTTACCAATTACTTTTTTATGTTTTTTTAAAATGTTAGCTTCTTTGGTGGTAATTTGTTGGGAGACGCTATACACTATTTTATCATATCTACCAACACTTTCTGAAATTTTATCGAATTCCTGAACAAGAAGATTGAATTTTTCATTACTATACCCTTCTTCAAGAGTTTCTCTAAATAAATTCCTAAAATCATCTAATTTTTTTGTTATTTCCTCTTCAATATTAGCAGTTTTTTCTTCTAATTTTTCTAATAAATTGCTTAAATCCCTTAGATTTTCTTTTTCTAAGATTTTCTCTTTTAAATATGAATCAGTTTCGCTAAGTCTTTTCTGTAATACGGAATATAATTTCATCCATTGAGCAATATCAGATTTTAGCAACGATTGAACGTTGAGATAGTATAATTCTTCATTAAATGAATTTTCAATATTTTCATTAAGGAAATCAGCATCCATTAATGCATTTCTTATAATAAATTTTAATCTTTGTTTAGCATAATCGATCTCGTCTAAGATTAAATATGATTCAATCTCATCCTTTATCTGGGATGTAATGTTTTTTAACTTTAAAGTCATATTATAAATATCATTCTTAAAATCCTTCAATTTCTCTTTTTCATGCAATAATTGCTCAAAATTTATCTCTGTATCACAGACAATTATTTTTTCTAAGAAGAAATCTAAGTAAAACCTTTTTTTTAATATTTTACCCTTAAAGAAATTACGTAGAGTCATTTCATTTACTAAAGGAATGATATCATCTCTTAATTTTAAGGGTTTAAAATGGTATTTGGACTTGTAAGCTTTATAAATTTTTTTAAGGGATATAATACTCTTAGTTGAAAGCTGATTATATATCTCTTGAGCTACAATCTTCTTCCCTTGACTCAAGTTCCGTATAAAATTGTTAAATTCTATTTTATTATTTAAGATTTTTAAATTAAAATTGTAACTCAAATTTATGTATGAGATTATTTCTTCAATTGCTTCTGCTAAACCAAATGTACTTTTTATTTGATTTAAATCAATATATTTCTCTTTTTCTAATTGTTTAAATATTAATCTTTCAATTTCATTGATAAACTTTTTCCATATTAATGATATAAGGATAATTAATTTTGAAATATCTATTAAATTTTTTAAATTCCAGCTTGCTTGATTACTTAATATTTCATTTATTTTTAAATTAATAAAAGAAAATACCCCAGCAGGATTATAATCCAATAACCATGAAAAATTCTCAAGAACATATACTATCCAAAAGGTTGTATCAATCTCTCCAATTTGCCTAAAACTAAATCCTCCATTTTCTCTTTGAAATTGGTGGAAATACTGAACTTCTTTTTCGCTAACTTCAGAATTTAGATCTAAGAATCTTAAACATACTAATTTAAAAATTAAAGAGGTATTTCTTTTTTTATCCCTAATATATGAATGAAATTGTTCACTTTTTAATCGGACATCGATTCCTAAAATAGCAAATATTTCTAATATATAATATAAGGTTTTTGTGGTTAGAGATCTTTTATCAATTTCACAATCTTTCTCAAGACAATGTAAAAATCCATTTCCTTTCCTATGT
This sequence comes from Promethearchaeota archaeon, assembly GCA_048941065.1. Taxonomy (GTDB): domain Archaea; phylum Asgardarchaeota; class Lokiarchaeia; order Sigyniarchaeales; family SOKP01; genus Loki-b32. The sequence goes on along the minus strand of JBHLNY010000007.1, from coordinate 8,424 downwards.
GCCATGATAAAATTTAAAATTTCTTCTTTAACTTGATCATGACCTAACATCGAAAAATATTCATTTAAAAGTCCTAAAAGTTTTAGACAAGAGAGTGCAAAATAAGTAGACCAAATATCAGGACCATCTCTAGAATCTGGTGTAATTTTAAAACCGATTTGATCATTCTTATGAATTTCGCATTTTTTAATATATCTAAAAATTTTATCTTTAGATTCATTTTTATCCTCTTTAAGATATTTTCTTAGTAAGAGAAACCAATAAATACTTCTAATATTTAAGGCTTCATTAGAGAGTAAGTTCTTATTAAAGTCTTGATAAAATTCTACAACTTTATCATATCCACTAAGATAATACGTCCCTATTTCTCTTCTTTTTTTAAGAACAAATGATCTAAATGGTTCTTTCTTAAATTCTGTAATATATGGATAAGCTGTTTTTTGTTCAATTACTGTCAAAAATATAAGAAACCCCTAAAATAATTAATCTAAAAATAAAATATTTTCTTTTAGGATCAAATATAAAAATATGGACATATATTTTTTTGGGATTAATTATAAATTTGAATTTTCCATCTTACTAAAAAGACCTCAAACTTATTCTTTTTTGTAAAATATCTTTAAATCATAAGGGACATAGTATTAACAAGTTGTAGTTATTTATTCAATAGATCTAGAGTAGCCAAATTTCCTATTGATATAGAAAATAATTAAAGCAAAAATCGCTGAAACAACAATAATATACAATACATTTCTTAATAAAGATAAACCCATTTCACTAGGGAGATTCAAGTAAATAAGTATCATTTCGGATAAACTCGAAGTTTCATTTGGAGAAGAATCTTTTGCCCACACCCATATAATGTAAAACTGGCGGTTTTTATAGGAACTTATATTATCCCAATTATAAGTCCATAGCTCATCTCCAGATGGAGACATTGAAACATTGAATAATGGATCTATCAATTCGACCTCTGAAATATAAAGCAAAACATCCCCTGGGTTAGGGGGATTTTCATCTGTAATATTTACAATTATCTCATAAGATCCTTTTGAAATTATTGTATAATTTGTATTAGGTTGCACAAAAGTAATATTTGGTCCAACTAAATCAGGTTGATTCAAATTCAATATATCTTTTTCAATCTTTTCATCTAATATAAAGCTTTCTTTAAGATTTGCCTCTTTAAATATCAATGGTGAAAGTATTAAAATTATTAAAATAATTAGAAATTTGATCTTAACTTTCTTTTTCAGCACTCTATTCACAGATACTTGATTGATAAATCTACTTTAATTTAGAAATAATTCTAATTTTAATTTAAATTTTGAGTAAAAGAAAGAAGCTATGTTTAGAAATCAAAGAATAATAATTTTAAGATATTGATATTAAAAATAAAATTAAATTTTCTAAAAAGAAAAAATAACAAAGAAGAACACAAAAAAAGAAAATATATTTGATCGAGCAAAATGCCCGTAATTTTTAAGCAAGAAAATCTTTTTCTGTAGGCTTCTCTATAAGATCCAAAAGATTGTACTCTGTAATCATTTGAAGAACTCCCATTACTATCATGCCATGATCGTACATCTCATTTGCATCGCTTAAATTCCGCCAGCAGAAGGGGCATTCAGTTGTAAGAATGTCAGCACCTACTGCATTTGCCTCATCGCAGCGTAAACTGGCAGTTTTTATCGAAAAATCAGGATATCCTGCTCTTACTCCGCCACCAGCACCACAGCACATACTATTTAATTTTATTCGATACATCTCCTTAAAAACAATGCCTACGTCTTCTTCAAGTTTTCTGAGAATTACACGTGGAATGTCAAACCATTCATCGATAGCTTCCTTAATTTTTCGACTATCAAACAATAGGTTTTTAGATTCTTTGATCATTTCTTGTTCCATATCAACCGCAAAATGTCTACCTGTATGGCATGGATCATGATATGTCACGACTTTTCCCTTCAATTGTTTATTTGGTTTAAACTTTATTTTCCCATCCTGAATTAATTTTGCAACTAACTCAAAAGCATGTTGAGTTTTGAAAGAAAGCTTAGGTTTTGCCTCTCCTTCGCTAGCATCCATCCATTTTGGATAATCAATCGTAAATGTTCTGTAACAACCCGCACAACTGAAAAACACTTTTTCTACATTCTTAAAAGCCTCAAGATTTTTTTTCATTAACTCCTGAGCTGTATCGACAGCGCCCACTCTAAAGAATGGGCTACCACAGCATACTTCATCTTCAACTAAGGTAAAATTCATTCCTAATGCTTCGAAAAGTTTAGCAGTTGCTATTGCTACCTCAACTTGTCGATAGCTTGCAGTACAACCTACATAATAAGCGATTTTAGCATCTTTATTGTCAATGAATTTTTCAAGACCTGCATCTTTAGCCCACTTTAATCGTTCATTAGCAGCACCACCATAAGGATTGTTTAGTTCTTTTACTAACTTATCAACTAATTGGTGCTTGTCAATCATAGGAATTCCTGCTTCAACACATGCAGCTCTCAAAGATTCAATAATATCAACAGTTGGAATTTTATTATCACATTGGGCTGAACATTGACCACATGTTATGCATGGCATAAGTACATCTCTTACTTCTTCAGTAAATTCTAAATCCCCTGTTAGAATTGACCTTGCAATCCAAATCTTACCTGCATTCCAGAACGCTTCCCATCCATATTCTATGCCAGCAGGACAAGCATCCACCATTCCTTCATAAAGTAATGTGCCTTGCTTTCCAGCAAACTCGCCTATACCTTCTCGATCAGGTTCACCAGAATAAGCGAATTTACATGCTTTGCAATGAATACATTTAAAGATTTCTTTTTTTAGCTCTTGGAGCCTTTCCATTCCTGTTTTTGCCATTTTTTTTTACCTCCTTTATTTAAGGAAGAGCAAGTCTTCCTGGATGCATTATCATATTAGGATCAAACATCTTCTTTATCTTTCTTAAATATTTCCAGTACATCGCTGCTTGACTATAAGTTAATGGAGCATGAATGTATGGATCTGGTCTATAATTCAACCATCCTTGCTTAAGCCCGTATTCTGTTGTTTCTCTATTCAAATCTTGTACTTTCTCAAAATCAGATTGTTTGGTAGAATCAAAAGGAATAATTGGCATACAAATTGCTTGTCTGCAGCGTTCTATACTTGCAATCCACATAACAGGTGGGAATCCATATTTCTCCATTGCGTTTGTATACATTTCAGCAAAATGGGCGCATTCATTCCATGGTGTATACCAAGTTATAAATAAAAATCCCGCTTCCCAGAAACTATAAGGTATAGCAATTTTATTAGGCTTTTTTAACCTGCTCGCAATTTGTTTAGGATGAAGTTCCTGAGGTTTTATAGCATCAGGGTCTTTTGCTCTATTTTTTTTAAAATCCTCAGCCATTTTATTAATTCTATTAGTTACATAGTCCAACTCTTCTTGAGTTTGTGCCCAGCACTCCCAATTCATCCACCATTTACTAATTCCTAGTTCTTTAAAGAATTCATAATCATGGGGTACTTTATCTTTAGGCCATCGAGCCATGACTAAAGGATAATTTCCACCTTGGACCATAACTGTGTGATGGGCAATTCCAAATTCTTGCTTCCCAATTTCTAACGTTAAATCTTGCATATCATAAGGGTTGGACATACCCCATACAATTACTGTCTTAAATTCGGGATGTGGATAAATCTTAACTGCGACTTTTGTAACTACTCCTAAAGCTCCTTGGCTACCCATAATAGTTGACCAAATATCAGGTCCTAACCCATATTTATAAAAAGGCTTAGCAAAAGGAAGAGCCCAAGAGCCAGTTCGTACAATATCACCATTTGGAAATACAACTTCTCCGCACATAAAATTATCTCCTTGCGGTCCAACGCTTGAAGTATAGAGCGAAAAACCTCTATCAATGGCGTCACCCATAACAGTTGAGGCTGGTGGAGCACCATCTGGTATAGGTGGTGCCCAATCTGGAGTATTCTTATGCATATAAGCCCAAAGTTCACCAATTGTTACCCCAGGTTCGACAACGGCGTACCGATTCTCTGTGTCAATTTCAATAATTCTATTCATTCTGCTCAAATCAAGAAGAACTCCAGCAGGCTTAATTGTTGGACATGCAAACCCACCGGATAAACCTGCAGAAATTGGACTCACAGCAATTTTTTCTGCAGAGCAGTATATTAAGATTTTACGGATTTCTTCAACATATTTTGGACGTACAACGATATCAGGGATTTGACTTTCTAGACCCATAACAGACTTTGCAAGATAAGATGCTGTAATTGCTTTATTATTGGTAGCGTATTCCTTGCCAACGATACCGATCATAGCTTCTAAATCTTTATCGTCTGGTAATTTATATGACATTTTAATCTTTCTTCATATTTTTTGATTTTTTTTATTGATATAATTTTATATTTGGGAAAATTATTTACTGAATTTTAAATTTTCTTATATCAATTTCGTACAAAAAATGACTTTTACCTTATAGATTTTTTGTAGAATCCCAAAAACATTATTACATTTTTGTAAATGAAGAGAATTGGTTAAAATAAGTTAAAAATTCTCTATCGAGTTTTTTGATTCTAAATTTAAACAACTATAGCCTTCAGAATAACAATTATTTATGAAAAAAGTCTTCCTTCTTTTATCTCTTACAATAAACTCTTGAAATTCTTCATTATCATTATCGATAAATTCCCAAAATTCTTCATAAATATCTTTTAAAGACATTTTTTCTTTATTTAAGATTATTTTAGGTTTTTTGATATCTAATTTTTGATTGCTTGGGTGATTTAAAGGATAATATTTTACATTATTCCCATCTAAAATAAGAGTCTTAAAAAGTTCATCCTCATTATCTTCATATTTATTTATTACTTTTACACCATTTCTTAAACTCTTCATTTTTTCTTGGTCTAACTCAAGATCGACCTTCTGATAGCCTCGAACTTGAAAAGCTTTATCCAAAAAAATTTGAAAATGGTGGGGACAGATTAATCCTTTATGAATTGAAATCGTTATTAATTGAGATTTGGTTTTCATCTTTGATTCTGGTATTCCAATTATGTCTTTAGATTTACAGATTGGACATATTACTTGGATCTTCTTTGTTACTTTAGGGATGATCAAAAGGATTCTCACATTCAAACTTAAAAACTATCTATTAACAACATTTCTATATTCTTATATTTAAACTTCCTCTATTCTTATAAGTTATATAATAAAAAATAAGCAAACCAGTTTGTTTTTAAATGAAAAGAAATATTAAAATTATCATTTAAAAAACTTTTTTGATGAATATCTTATACCAATGAAAAGAAAAAACAGAGAGAAGATTAAAGATAATGGTAAATGCCCTACAATAATATAAGCGAAATTAGGTTCTGTTGAATAAAAATATAATGTAATAGTTATCACTAGATATGTTAAACAATTTAAAGTTGCAATTTTCCAATTTGGAGACAAAAACCCTAGAATTAAATTAGGGAGTATAAATAAAATACTTATATTTATCGTTGACAATAATATTAAAATAGGCATAAATCTTGTAAACAATTGTTCTGGGGTAAAGAATCGGTTTAATTTAAAAGCTTTATACATAAAAGAAGTTACATTTATACTTAGGAGAATTAGAAAATAGCATAAAAATCCTGCGATTATCCATGACAATAATAATCTTATCCTTGGAGAAGGCATGACTTTCCCTTTTAAATTATTATTAATGATTCTTTCCATATCATTAGGGTAAATTGTTTCAAGCTTATAATTAGGTGAATAAGAATCAATGAAATCTTGCATAATATTTTTTACAATTAATGTAACTAAATCGTTATTGTCGTTAGAACTTACAACAGTAGCTCCGAGAATTCTTTCTTCTGAATTAGGGATTAAAATAAGTTTATTATTTTCCCCGAGATCAACATTTTTAATTATACCTCCTAATGCTTCTCTACTAAAGTTAGCGATTGAAGAAAAAAATCCTATTAAGATATTTTCATCATATATTTTTTTCATAAAATTCTTGGAATATAACAAAAATCCATTCTCGTCCAAGAAATATATACTTTTTATCATGCAATACGACTCTTTTTAACAATTCTAAATTATATTTTTAGATACTTTCAAAAAATTTTGAATAATCTTCTAAGGATGCTCTATATCTTTTAAAACTGTAAATATTTTGGTGAAATAAATCTATTAGTCGAATTATCATTTGATCAGGCTTATCTTTTAAAAATATTTTAAATCTCTCATTTCTTCTTTCTTCTATGATTTTAGCTATTTCATCAAATTCATATAATTTTTTTATCAGGTTTTCACCAGGGTTATCCAATTCAATTGTAATTATTTCACCTGCTTGAGGTAATTCTTCAATTAAATTATTAAAGGTTCCTGTTTTAGATTCCAGATTACTAATAGTTAGGATTTGATCACATTTAGATATTATTCCTTCGGGGGCAAAAAAGATTAAAATCACATGAAACTTTTCTTTAATTTTTTTCATATAATTATTGAATTTATCATATTCTAATCGGTCTAATAGTTTAAAAGGTATAAAGAACATAATTATTGAAGGAAATTGTAGTAAAGCCCTGGCGATCGAAAATTGGAGAAATTCTAATTGATTTAACTTAGAAATTCTTTTCTTTTTCTTATGTAATAATCCAGTGACTTCTAAAGCATTCTTAATATATATCTTTTTAATAAAATATCTTTTTGAAGCGGCTAAAAATTCTTTTCCTATTATTCCATCAATCTTTGGTCCAGAACCAGCATTTTTCAATACTTTATTCAATGTAATTTTTCTATTTTTAAGGATTTCATTAAGATTAATATCATATTTGATTGCTTTCTTAATTTTCATATTCTTTATTCCTGATTCAAACGCTTGGGGTAAAATTACTATTTTTTCTAAATCTGTTTTACTTAATTGTTGTATAGGATTCCCAAAAATCTCAATTGTTCCAGAAAAGTCAAAATAATTTCCTGAAATAGCCCAAAGTAAATAAAATAAATCATATTTATGATCTTCATCATAAAGTTGTTGTTCCTCGTAGAGTATCCCTATTGATTTTCCTCTATGAATATTGAATGAGACATTTTTTATTCCATTTTTAATAGATACATTTTTAAGAATCAGATGTTGAGAATTTTCCTTTAATTTATCCAATTTTAGGCGGGTAGTAACAATTTCACACACTTTTTCGATTAGTTGATAAATGTGAGGAGGCTTTAACTCATTCCAGTTTCTAATAATATTGTCTTCATTAAATTCTCTTTCATTTATAATTTTTGAAAGTGTTTTCGAAAAGAAAAATGATGGTAATCCAGGGTACTTTTCAAAATTTATTTTTAACTTTATTACAAAATATGGAAAAAAAACTCTAATCTCTCTAAAGTAAGGATTATTCTCGATGGGATAATTTTCGAAACTTTTATCTATTATTTCCATTTCTTGATCTAATAATTTTAAACGGTTTTGAAATTCTTTTCTAATAAGTTTCCTCATACGTTCAATAATCTTCCTTGGACTGACAAGACCATCCTTATCAAAATCAGGTTCCACAATAATTTCATTAAAATCAATTTCCTCTTCTATAGGAGTATAGATTTTTAATAAAGGTACTCCTTTTTCCATAACATCTTTGTTTGTAAAAAATAATACCTCGATAAAGGACTTTTTATAAATTAAATTTAGAATTGATGCGATTCCAAACGTATTTTCTCTAAATGTCATCCAAAAGCGCTTCGAATATCTAATTGCTTCTAAGATCTTTAATCTTAATCGTTCTAGTTCAACATTTCTAGAGTTCTTCAACTTTAGGCACCTCCATTGCTTTATAACGAAAATATTGTTCCATTTTAGAATCCATTTGCTTTAATTCTTGAATTGAATCTTTACCCATTTCTGCTTCAATTTTTTCAACTAGGTTATCTATATTTAGATTAGTAAATATTGAAAAACTGATATTTGCTTTATTTTCTAAAATTTTTTCTATGCCTTCAATCAGTTCAAGTCTAGCAATTACATTCTGTTTCGACTCCTTAAAAGTAATTTCAATTGATCTACCTTTTCCTGGTAAGTTAGCTAAAAGGTTCTTTGGTTGACCAAAATCTATCATTCCACGTTTTCTACCAAATATTGCAACAAGATTACAAAAGCGGGATTCTTCAGGATAGTGAGTAATCACAACTAACGTAGTTTTAAATTGTTCATTGATTTTGGTTAGAACTAACCATAAGTTTTCTCTAACTACAGGGTCTAATCCTGATGTTGGTTCATCTAATATAAGAAACGTTGGTGAATGTATTAACCCTATTGCAATGCTAACACGTCTTTTTTGTCCACCAGAAAGGTTTTTGACTAATTCATTCATTTTATCTTCTATTTCTAAGCTACG
>JBHLNY010000172.1:0-7372 GCA_048941065.1 Promethearchaeota archaeon | reverse complement strand
ATCAGGCGTAGGCCCTCGCCGGCCCCCAGCACGGCGAACACCCAGACGTAGGACGCCACCAGGCCGACCCAGTCATTGGGAATGGAAATCGTTGGCATGGCTTGGATCCTCCTCCTTCAATCGTCGTTGGTATGGGCGCCGGCGACCGCTTCATGCCGAGTTCGCGCCACCACCATCTATCCCGTTGCGCTGTGCTGTGAGAAGCCCCCAGAACGAAAATCGGGCAAACCGGGGAGATTTATTCCCCACAATCGGGATGGTTCACAAATAGGTTAACACCTTCCCCTTCCTTGTCCCTCCCCCATCGGGGGAGGGAACCCGGCACCGAGGCCCCCCGCCCTCCGGGAGGGGGTCAGGGGGAGGGGGTTTTGGCCAACAAGTGAGTTTTCGAATACTTTCCGCAAAAGGAAAGTGTAAACCTAATTGCCCTGGAAAATGAACCATCCCCCAAATCAGTATGAGATCTACGGTGATAGTTTCAGTTCGACACCATTGACTTTCGGCCTCCCTTGGAGTATAATTTCTTTGTCGGTACTATGATAGCGCACACCAAGTTATCGCACACACTGGGAGGTCACCATGAAATTCGTTGATCGCCACCGCGAGCTGCAAAGCCTGGACGATTTCTATCACGCCCCCACGGCCGGGCTGTTCATCCTATACGGTCGCCGGCGAGTGGGCAAAACTCGGTTGCTCTCTCATTGGCTGGAAAGCCGGCACGGCGAGATGGCCGGCGAGGGGCGCGCGCTCTACTGGACGGCCACCACCCACAGTGGGGCCTACCAGTTGCGTGATTTCTCCCAGCAGCTGCTCCGCTTCGATCCCCGTTTTCAGTCCCCACCGGCGGTCGATTTCTCTTTCCCGAACTGGGAAGCGGCCCTGGAACACCTGGCCGGCCTGGCCGAAGCGGCGGACGCACCCTTGTTGGTGATCCTGGACGAATTCACCTACCTGGTGCGCCACGACCCGGCGCTGGCCAGCGTCCTGCAAAAGATGTGGGACCAACGGCTCTCGCACCAGCCCCAGCTGCGACTGGTGTTGACCGGCTCCATGGTGGGCATGATGGAGCGGGATGTGTTGTCTTACCAGGCGCCGCTCTACGGACGGGCCACCCGGATGCTCAAGTTGCGGCCGCTGTCCTTTGGCGTGCTGCCGGAGCTGTTCCCGGACTACACCCCGGCCGAGCGGGTGGCCATCTATGCCATCAGCGGCGGCGTGCCTGCGTACCTGGAGCTGTTCACTCACGCTCGCCGGGTGAGCGATGCGCTACGAGACCACTGCCTGGCGCCTGGCAGTATCATGCTGGTGGACCCTCACCTGATCCTGCACGACCAGCTTCAGGATCCACATACCTACGAATCGGTGCTGTGGGCCATCGCCAGCGGCTTTCACGCCTGGACCGACATCGCCAAGATGGCCGGCGTCCCGGAAGGCAGCCTGGGGCACTATCTCCAGGCGCTGCAGGCGCTGGATCTGGTGGAGCGGCGCGACCCCGTGCTGGCCCCGGCTGGAGGACGACGCGGCCGATATCACATGGGGGATCCCTTCATGCGCTTCTACTATCGCTTCATCGTGCCCCACATCACGGCCATCGAGCGGGGGATGACGGCCTCGGCAGTGCGGGCCATCCGCGACGACCTGCGGGCCTTCATCGGCACGTACGTGTTTGAAGATCTGTGTCGCGAGTGGGTGTGGGGCGAGGCCAATCGCGGCGGCCTGGGATTCACCCCAGAGATGGTGGGGTCCTACTGGGCCCGTTCCCGGCGCAAGGGGGTGCAGTTGGACGTGGTGGCGGCCAGCCGCCGGGACAAGCGGCTCTTCATCGCCGAGGCCAAGTGGGGGACGAGCGCGGTGTCTCGTCGGGCCCTGACGGACCTGGTGGAGCGCAGCCAACGAATGCCCCAGGTGGGCGCTGGCTGGGCAGTGGAGTATGGCCTGTTTGCCCGGGCCGGGTTCACCCCGGCGACCCAGGAGGAAGCGCAACGGATCGGCGCCCGGCTGGTGGCCCTGGAAGAGTTGGAACAGGCGTTGGTGGACGCCGCTGGACAGGTGGGCTTGCCTTTGCCAGACGAGGACATCGAGTTCTGACATTGTCGTAGCAAGGGATGATACGGTGGCTGAGCCAGATTTCCCAGGAGCAGGAGAGCAGACAGAGTTTGGCGCCACCGGACCATGTCCGCAATGCAGCAGCCCGATGGCGATCCGCGAAGGCAACGCTTCGCGCGGCCGCTTTCTGGGATGCACCGATTTCCCCAGTGTCGCTGGAGTGGGCATTGGTGGTGGGCCGCTGCCCGGAGTGCTGGGAGGATCTGGTGGAGAAAAGGGGATCCAGGGGCGTGCGCTTCGGCGTGGGGGTGCAGCAGTTATCCCAGGTGTGACTACACGCAGCCCCCGCCCTCGCAGGTGTTTCGCCGCGTGTTCGGCAAGCCGCGGTCAGAGACCGAATAGCAGGAATCCGGTTGCCCTGAAAGAGGTCGCCGGCGAGTGACGCCGATGTGGTCATCGGCTGGGTGGTTTTTCAGGGATAGCCGGTCTTGGCATTTGGCTCACTTTGGGGGTGTGGGAAAGCCGCCGCTGCACCAGTTAGATAGCCCCCCTACAACGGGTTCAGCCTTCCCGCGCGCGGCCGAAACCTGCCGTTTAGGCGTGGCTCAGTGCGACACTTGCTAGGAGGATAACGAATGGCAACCATGTCGATCCGGGGAATCTCGCTCTTTGTACAAGTCATCGGGCACGGGTATCCATTGGTACTCATGCACGGCGGCCCGGGACTGGATCACACCAGCTTATTGGCTTTGCGGCCTTGTGCGGATCAGTTCACCCTGATCTACTATGACCATCGCTGCAATGGCCGCTCAGAGGGAGCCGATGTATCGTCCATGACCTGGGAAAATCTCACGGCGGATGCAGACGCGCTGCGTCAGGCGCTGGGCTTTGACCAGTGGGCAGTGCTCGGCCATTCCTTTGGCGGCATGGTTGCCCTGGAGTATGCACTCCGCTATCCACAAAACCTCTCGCATCTGCTCCTGATGGATACCTGCGGTGACTCGTGGTGGGTGCAGCACAATGCGCCGGAAATCCTCGCGAAACGGGGCTACAGTGCCGCTGCCGTGCAAGCGGCTCGCCGTTTCTTCAACGGTCAGTTGACGCCCGAGGAGGTTTTTCGTACCTCGATCAAGTTTGCCCGGGCATTCAACTACAACTCCAACCTCTGGGCGATGGTCCGCGAGATGGTCTCGGGGTTCCGTCTCAAGATGCGCCCCGAAGCCACGATCTTTGGCTACAGCCAGCTACTCCCGGGTTGGACGGTGATGGACCGGCTGAGCGACATCGAGGTGCCGACCCTGGTTTTGGCCGGGCGCGACGACTTTCAGTTCCCGCCGGAACACCAGGTGGCCCTGGCGGGTGGCATACCCAATGCACGATTGGAGATCATCGAGCTTGCGGGGCACGAGGCGCCGACGGAGCGGCCCGCCGAGGTCATCCAGGCCATCAGGGACTTCATGGCGACCGTGACGCCCAACTGCGCCTGACCACTCGACAGAGCCGACCCAGCCCAGTCTTTAGTTTTCATGCGATACTGGGAGGACAACCCATGAACACGAAGAAACTCCTGCTCGGATCGTTGGCCGTCGGTGGAGCGCTGGCCCTGAGCGGCAAGTTCATCACAAAGACCCGTTCGGCCAGACTCGTCCGCCGCAGCGCGTCCTATGATGCCGTCGACGCGTACGTCGAAGAACAAATGCGTCGCCTGAACATCCCCGGCATATCGCTCGCCATCGTCGAAGGCGACCAGATCGTGCACCTACGCGGCTTTGGCCACGCCCACCCGGGCGGTGAGGTGCCCTCACCGCAGACGCCCTTTTTCATCGGTTCCCTGACCAAGTCCGTCACCGCCCTGGCGGTGATGCAACTCGTGGAAGCGGGCAAGGTCGAGCTGGATGCCCCGGTCCAGCACTACCTGCCCTGGTTCCGGGTGGCGGACCCCGAAGCCTCTGCGCAGGTGACCGTGCGCCACCTGTTGAACCAGACCAGCGGCCTGCCCGAGTCGGCCGGGGAGACTCCACTGGCCGATTTCGACGATCGCCCGGGCGCCACCGAGCGCCAGGCACGGGCATTGGCATCCCTCCAGCTCACCCGCCCGGTCGGCTCGGCGGTCCAGTATTGCAACATGAACTACAACCTGCTGGGGCTGATCGTCAAAGCCGCCAGCGGACAATCCTACGCAGACTATGTCCAAGAACACATCTTTGCCCCATTGGACATGACCCGTACCTACACCTCATGGGCCGTGGCAAAACAGCACGGCCTGGCGATGGGCCACCGATACTGGTTCGGCATGCCCCTCCCCGCGCCCGATTTGCCGATTCCACATGGCTCGCTTCCCTCCGGTTGGCTCATCTCTACTGCCGAGGACATGGCCCGCTACCTGATCGCCCATCTGAACGAGGGGCGCTATGGAGAGGCCGGGGTCCTCTCCGCCGCGGGCATTCGCGAACTGCACCGTGGAGCAGTCGAGTACCGCAAGATGGGCGTCTCGGCGGGCAGGTACGCCATGGGCTGGTTCGACGGCGAAATCGGCCAGACGAGGGTCATCTGGCACAGTGGCACCGTTCCCGACTTTGAGGGCTACATGGCCATTCTGCCGGAGCAAAAGAAGGGTGTAGTCCTGCTCTTCAATGCCTGCCACTGGTGGTACAACCCCGTGTTGATCGAGTTCGGTATGAATGTGGCCGCCCTGTTGGCCGGCGAGCAGTACTCGCCGACCCCGTTCTTCCGCGTGGTCCCCTGGATGCTGCGTGGTCAGTTGCTCATCCCAGCCCTCCAGGTTGCCGACGTTGCCGCCACACTGCGGCTGCTGCGTCGCTGGCGCCTGGAACCCGAGCGGCGCCCGAGCGGCGGACGCCAGTGGGGGTGGCACGTCTTGCTCCCGCTGATCCCGAATCTCTTGGTTGCCCTCACCCTGAAACCTATGCTGGGCGAGAGGCGCGGCTATCTGAGGCTCTACATGCCCGATTATTCCTGGCTCGCCATGATCTGCGGCAGTTTTGCGCTGGTATGGAGCTTCCTGCGCACCGGGCTGGTCCTCGGGGCACTGCGAGGGTCGTCACCTCCACAACCCGTCGTTGAGCGGCTCGGGACCGCGCCAGGAGGAATAGAGGGCCAAGGCGTGTGGTGAAGACAGATCGCCCTGAATCCCAAGCCGGCGCGTTAGCAAAGCCAGAGCCTGTCGCTGCGCCTGACCGGGTTGAGCTGTGCCGATTTGGAAGTTGCGTGTTTGCAATTAGATTTGGTCTTGGGTTGAGGGTTGACGTTACAGTCGCCACCCGGCGGGTGAATTGGATCGTTATGTGGCTTCAAGAGAGTACTCCATGCGCAACCTGACTAGGATCGCTTCGATAGGGATAGTCATCGGTGTACTACTGCTTGCCTGTGCCCCTGCTCAGACGCCAACTGCCACTCCGATATCGCCCGACGTCATCTCGAGCATCGACGCCTACCTGGGCGATTTAACCAGAGGAGGCGCGTTTAGCGGTTCTGTGCTGATAGCACAAGGCGATACCGTCCTGCTTAGCGCGGGGTATGGGATGGCCGATATCGAAAGCGAAGTGCCGAACACCCCCCAGACGAGATTTCACATCGGCTCAGTTACCAAGCAGTTCACCGCCCTGGCCGTCCTGACCCTGCAAGCCCAAGGCCAAGTCGACCTTGAGGACCAGGTCTGCAACCATGTCCCCGATTGCCCAGACCATTGGCAAGCGATCACCATCCACCAGTTACTAACCCATAGTTCCGGGCTTCCAGATTCCTGGCAGTTCTATGCCCACCGGAACAAGCCAGGTGTTTCCTATGCCCCAGAAGAGATCATCGGATGGTTCAAGGCCGCGCCACTCGATTTTGCGCCCGGAGATAGGTTCTCGTATAGCAACACCGGGTATCTGCTCCTCGGCTATCTCGTCGAGGAAGTATCTGGGCAGTCGTACGAAGTGTTCTTGCGCCAGCAGATTTTCGAACCCTTGGAGATGACGAACACCGGCTATGCTCATGACGATACTGATCTCGCAGTAGGCTACAGCCACAACGGCTTTGCAGCGGAATTCATCAACCCTTCACTGGCCTATTCTGCTGGCGGGCTGTATTCTACAGTAGAAGACTTGTATCGCTGGGATCGATCCTTCTACACGGAAGAGCTCGTTCCCCCGGAATTGCTGGATACAGTCTTTACACCATTCCTGTCCACGCCACATTTCCCTTACGCTCCGCCCTATGACCAGGTCAGCTATGGGTATGGATGGTTCGTCGGTGAACGCCTGGGACGTCGCGTGGCCGGTCATGGGGGGACCTACAATGGGTTTCGGGCTTTGATCGAACGGTATCCCGATGACGAAATCGCCATCGTGATCCTGAGCAACCTGGCGAGTTCGGATAACACGGTAACCACGTTCCCGGTGGAGGCGATCTTCGGTGTAGAGGGCCGCACGACCCCGCCTGCCGGCGACGCGGTCGGGCCGAGAGAAGCGGCGCGGTTCTTCACGATTGGCTATGAGCACAAGGGAGCCTGGGCTGACAACGCCGGGCGACTGGCGCCATCGTCGTGCCCCCGTTGAAGTGCAAAAGGAGTAGACCAATGAATGACCGGACAGCGCTGCTGGTCATCGACGTGCAGCGGTGTAACTTCGAGGGATCGCCGCCCGTACACAGCGGTAGTGAACTCCTCTCCAAGATCGGGACCTTGGTGGCCCGGGCGCGCGCAGTGGGAGCGCCCATCATCTACGTTCAACACTGTGGCCCGGAAGGCGCAATCGATCAGCCCGGCACTCCAGGGTGGGCCATCCACCCCGCCATTGCGCCCCGCGCAGGCGATGCCGTGGTCCAAAAGCGCCACCCGGACGCTTTTCAAGACACGAGCCTGCAGCGCGAACTGGAATCAAGAGGGATCGGGCGGCTCATCATCACCGGGATACAAACCGAGTACTGCGTTGATACGACCTGCCGGCGCGCGTACAGCCTGAAGTACGATGTGGTGCTGGTCAAGGACGCACACAGCACCTGGGACACCGATCTTCTCACTGCGCCGCAGATTATTGCCCATCACAATGCGGTGCTGGGTGGCTGGTTCGCCAAGTTGAAAGGAGCGAGCGAGATCGAGTTTGACACTGCCGCATGACCTGGAGCCGACCATCCAATCACGACTCGAATGCGAAGTTGCAAAGTGCGTACGATACCTAGAAAGTGGGCGTGGTCTGGTCGTCCAAGGATAACGTGTCTGGCGCGGGATGGTATTCGCTCGAATCTGTCCCCGGGAGGAGGGATCCCTTGCTACTGAGGTTCATCATTGGCATATTCATCGTGCTGCACGGCCTGGTTCATC
>JBHLNY010000171.1:3620-7375 GCA_048941065.1 Promethearchaeota archaeon | reverse complement strand
TAGGTGCAATATGGACTCATGATATTTTATTTTATGATTATTTTGAAAATAAATGTATCATAGATTATAATTTCTTTCTCAATACAAGTATTATTTTCAAATCTATTGAATAACAATTTTATATTTATATTGGGTATAAAAAACCCAATTCTATTAGAACTAAATGCCAAAAATGTTAAAATACAGTAAAACTAACCTATAAACTTATACACTGACTCTATTTTTAACTTTCTTTCTTTTGACAATTTTAAATCTTATCTTTATTTATTTCAATCCAAATTTTGATATGATAAATTGGTTTTATAAAATTTCTTTAAACATAAGAATTTAATATGAGAATTTTAAAAATAATATATATTACAATAAAAATTAAAATTTTTAAATTAATTAGTTTAAAAAATGTGATGTTATATGGAAGTTGATGAAGATTTAAAAGTCAATACTACTGTTGCTTACATTTCTATGGAGATAGGTGTCGATTCAAACATACCCACATATAGTGGAGGTCTAGGCGTTTTATCTGGCGACACTGTAAGATCTGCTGCTGATTTAGAACTTCCTATGGTTGGAATATGTCTTTGTTACAGCTCTGGCTACTTCTATCAATTTTTCAATGAATCTGGTGAACAGAAAGAGCGTGAAATTGAATGGAATTTCTGGTTTGAATTTGAGAAAGTTCCAAAACCGATAATAGTGAAAGTAGAGAACAAAGATGTAAAGGTTTCAGCATGGCAATATAATGTTATAGGGCAATCTGGTCACATTTTACCCATTTACTTATTAACTACAGATGTAGAAGGAAATGAAGAATGGATGAAAAAAATGACAGGATCATTATATGATTCTACATCAAGATGGAACAGAATCGTTCAAGAAATGATATTAGGTATTGGTGGTGTTAAACTTTTAAAATCTTTAGGCTATAAAAATATTCATACATACCATCTTAATGAAGGGCATGGTTCTTTTGCTATAGTTGAATTATTCAAGATGTTAAACGGTGATGTTGATAAAGTAAAAGATAAGGTAGTCTTTACAACTCATACGCCCGTACCTGCAGGTCATGATAGATTTGACCAAAGTTTAGTTGATAAAGTATTTGTAAGTAACATGCCTGCAGAAATTAGAAAATTTGCTAACGAGAATGGTCAATTTAATATGACATTTTTAGGCATGGCACTTTCTAGATATAGAAATGGAGTTGCTAAAAAACATGGTGAAATCACTAGTAAAATGTTTCCACAATATGAAGTTGATTATATAACGAATGGAATTCATTTACCCTTTTGGGTTTCTAAACCTTTTCGAAAATTATTTGGAAGAAAATGGCCAAATTGGAGAGCAAATCCTTCTGTTCTTGAAAATGCTATTGAATTAGATGACTTAGACGTTTTTGATGCTCATATTGAGAATAAATTTAGTCTTATCAGTTATCAGAAAGGACATAGTTGGAATTTACTTGATGAGGAATTAATAACAATTGGATTTGCTCGGAGGTTTGCTACATATAAAAGAGCTGTTCTTATTTTTCATGATGTTGACAGATTAGGCAAAATTTGTAAGAATAATGTCCAATTTATTTTTGCTGGTAAAGCTCATCCTAAAGATCAAATGGGAAAGGATTATATAAAAAAAATCTATGAAACAGGTGAGTATTTGTATACTAATTATGGAGTAAAAGTTGTAATGATGGAGAATTATAATATGGATCTCTCACATATGTTAGTTAGCGGTTGCGACTTATGGCTTAATACACCAAATAGATATCGGGAGGCTAGCGGTACAAGCGGGATGAAAGCTGCTTTAAATGGAGTACCAAGTTTTTCTGTTCTTGATGGCTGGTGGCTTGAAGGGTATAAAATGAATCCTTTAGCAGGATGGGCAATTGGTCCAGATGATTCTGATCCTAAGGCTATGGAAAACAATTGGGACATCGATTCCAATTATATTTATGAGGTTCTCGAAAACAAGATAATTCCTACATATATGAATCATGATGAGTGGATTTTTAGGCAAAAAAATGCAATCTCTTTGGCTGCATATTTCAATACCCATCGAATGATTGAGGAATATGCTGAAAAAGCCTATAAATTAAAAAAACAGAGACCTTGGAAGTTTACTACTTAAAGTATTTATTTTTAACTTTATGAAAATTTTTACTTCTTTCTCATTTAATTTTTATACAGTTTTTATTCAGTGTAATTACATTAATTCATATTAATAAGCGGTATAAAAGAATTAAATTATTCCTAATTTCCTTTTTATTAAAAATACAAGAACTTTGGTAGTTTATTACTTAAGTTATAACCTCAAAGACAATTGCTAATAATTATAATTAATTCCGACTTTTATATCATTATAAATAATTAAAAAACAGATTCTATATAAACGTGCGATTTCGAGTATTAGTTTTAGTTTTGACAGCATTCATCATTATTAGTTTCTTTTTAATTTATACACTTCTTTTTGATTATAAAAATTTAACCTTGGGGATTCTATTCAGCTTTATCTCTATTTTAGTAGGGTTTATTCTTTTCAAAACTGGAATTCATAACCCTCAAATTCATTTTGAAAATATTTCCAAAACTACAGTAGATATTCAAAAAGTAGGAATCACTTTCGATGATGGAGTAAAATCATCTGCAAACTTTTATCGTTCAATTTCAGATACGATATTAACACAGAATGGAAGGCGTTATCCCGAACCTAGGCCGACAATCATATTTTTTCATGGATTTTGGTCGAATAAAGAGGATAATGAAATATATTTGGTTGCTCTTGCTCATATGGGATATCTTACCGTAGCTTTTGATCAAAGGGGTCATGGAGAGGCTGGAGGTAAAAAATCAGATTGGTTTAAACTATATGATGATGTTGATTGTGTCCTAGACTTTATCTGTTCTTTTGAAGATGTTAGAAAGGGATCTATTTGTGGTATAGGGAAATCTATGGGTGGTACCGCTGTTCTAACAAAGTGTTATGTTGACAAACGAGTCGCGATGGTAATAGGGATTAGTGCTTTACATTCTGTTGAGCTTTTACTTAAAGCAAAATTCCGCATTTTATCAGTAGGTTGGTTCGTCAAACGTATAATGTCTAAGGTTGAAGATGAAAAGGCATTAAGGACCACCGCCCATTATTTTCTTATAAAAGATGCTGAATATAATGAAAATCGCGTATATCTTATTCATGGAAAGGATGATAATATTTTTCCATCCTCAATAACTTTTGAATTAAACAAAAAACAAGCCAAAATTCCTGAGAATCATGCTATATTATTAAATAATTGCAGACATAATTTAGAAGGGCAAGAATTTATTATTTTTGGGATAATTGCTAAATGGATTTTAGAAAATAAAGCTATGAATTTTATAAGTAAAATTAATTCTAAGGGATAAAAGAATTTGAAATTAATTCGTTAAGTTCCTTCTTCTAATTTATCGATGTAATGATCAACTTTTAAGAAGAAGTACTACAGTCTAATAATTTAAAAGAGCGGATTTTTATATATTCATCAAAATTTCTCTTATTCAAATAATCCTCCATTACTTGCTTCAAGATATCTTCAATTGTATCTATTCCAAAAACTAAGCTTCCATTGTTTTTAGTCAAAAGGAGCATATATTTTGATGTAGTGATAAGAAAAAAACATCCACTTTCTATTCGTATTTCTGAATGGATTTTGATAATTTCGTTAGTTTCTTTGATGACATCATTTGTAGTAAATAATAAAATTAAATACTTATCAGAATATT
>JBHLNY010000171.1:0-3610 GCA_048941065.1 Promethearchaeota archaeon | reverse complement strand
AAATAAGAATCTCTTATACCACTAGCAAGAAGAGAAACACTTGTATAAGATTTAAACAAATATTGTAGTCGAGTTAGTTCTTTTCTAAAAAAACTTTTATTATGAAAAAATACAAAGTCTTTATTTAATTTTAAAGGTTCTCCTTCGATATATGTGATCTCTTTAGGTTCCTTTTCAAATTCAAATTTTTTAATATAATCAGACATTTTATTTTTTTAATTTAGTAGAAATATTTAATTATTCTAAATTTTGTTTTATAAAAAATTTCTTGATTATATTTTGTAAATGATATTATAGGTATAAAAACCAGAAAATGAAATTAGGAACATTGAATTTAGCAAATAGATATATATTAGCGCCTATGCAAAATGTAACTACTGGGCCTTATCGGAGATTTTGCAGAAGATTTCAAGAAATCGGATTGGTAAGTGTTCCTATGCTTTATACTAAGCGAATTGCTAAAAATCCGGAGACTATAGAACATGAATTACACAAAATTGAAGAGGAAAAACCCATCAGCGTTCAATTAATTGGTTCCAATCCTAAATCTCTACGAGAATCTCTAAATTATCTTGAAAGTTATAAATTTGATGTATTAGATATAAATGCGGGTTGTCCCTCTAAACGAGCTCTTAAAGCAAAAGAAGGAGGATATTTGTTAAAAGATTTAAAGAGACTTGAAGAGTTAGTAAAAATCGCTGTAAAATGTACTTCTAGACCTGTTTCTCTAAAAATTAGAACAGGTTTTGAAAATAAGAATAATATTAAAGAACTGGCTAGAATAGCAAATGGTTCTGGTATTGATTTTTTAACAATCCATGCGAGACCTGTGAAAAGTAACTTTGGAAGCGCCTCGTTAGATCTGGAAGCTGTAAAAGAATTAAAAGAGAGTTTAATCATTCCTTTAGTGGGGAATGGGGATATTATTAGTCCAAAAGCAGCTAAAAATTTTATTGATTATACCAATGTTGATGCTTTAATGATTGGTAGAGAGTCAATGGGAAATCCTCAAATTTTTAATCAAATCCATGAATTCTTTACTGAAGATAAAGAAATCCAGTTTAGGAATGATATAGGAAAAATGAAACAAAATATCTTAATTTTTAAGAAGTGTTTAGAAGAATTTTTGAATGGAATTATTTTACCTAATAGTATTAATGATTACAAATTCATTGAACTTAAAAGAAATTCAATATGGTTAACGAAAAACATTAAAAATTCTACACAGATTAGAAGTCAATTAAGTAAAGTTAAAAGTCTTGAACAACTTGAAGTGATATTACAAAACCTTTAAATTATTTAAAAATTGATCTATTTTTTATATCTTTTTAAGAGTTCCTCAGGTGTGAAAACACCATCTTCGGTGATTATTCCTGTAACCAATCGAAAAGGAGTAATATCAAATGCATAATTTATGCTTTCAACTCCTTCAGGTACAATTTGAACTTTTCCTAAAACTGTACTTACTTCACTGCTATCTCGTTGTTCAATTATGACATCATCCATAGTTTCATTAAGAGAGAGTGTAGAAGTAGGTGCAGCAACATAAAATGGAACTTTATTATCATTAGCGGCTAATGCTACTAGATACGTGCCAATTTTATTAAAAACTGCATCAGATGTTACTCTATCTGTTCCTACTATGACAACATTAATTTTTCCTAACCTCATTAATAATCCTGATGATGTATCTGAAATAACTTTTACAGGGATCTTATCATAATGTAATTCATAAGCAGTTAATCTTGCTCCTTGTAATCGAGGTCTTGTTTCATCTGCTATAACACTGATCTTTTTTCCCTCCTCTATTGCAACTCTAACAGGCGCTAAGGCTGTCCCATATTGGACTGTTGCGAGAGATCCCGCATTACAATGGGTCAATACAACATCTCTGTCTTTTAATAAAGTTGCTCCATTTTTGCCAATTGCTTTATTTACATTAATATCTTCTTGGGCCATGATTTGAGCTTCTTCTATTACAAGTTCCGATAGATTTTTTGGGTTGTCTGGATACTCACTTACTATCTTCCAAATCCTATCTATTGCCCAAAATAAATTCGAAGCTGTTGGTCTTGTATTTCTAATAATTTTAGCTGCTTCTTCCATTTTTTCAAGAAATCGTTCTTTAGGTAATTCTTTATACTCAATTGTAGCAAGAGCTAATCCCATCGCAGCTGCTACACCTATGGCAGGAGCGCCCCTTATATTCATAACCTTGATGGCTGTAGCTACGTCTCTATAATCATCAAACTCAAGGAATTTTAACTCGTAAGGTAATTGGGTTTGATCTATCATTTTTACTTTATTATCAACCCACTCAATTGAAGGGATCATAAATATTTAAAATATTTATTTTTTCTTTTATTTTTCCTTTTATTATTAATTAATCAAAAAATAATTTGGTGTTTAGATTAAGTCAAGAAATTATAGGAAGGGAGAGTATTAGAGTAATTATAGATCATAAAGATAATATAACATCTGAAAGAATAGAGATAAAAGATGGAATTAATTGGATTCCTATAATTGGTAGTAATAATGAATTCAGTACGTTAAATATTTGGACAGAGAATATAGGATTTTCAAAATTGTTGAATTATCGGAAAAGAACTAAAAAGAAATTATATTATGAGTTAAATGACAATGATTTTTCATTATACTTAGATTATTGCCTTGAAGAGAATAATATTATACATATTAGGTATAAACTTTCCAATAACAAAACCCAATTTTTATCAAAAATCCTTGTTAATTATGCAATTCTATTAGGAAAAAATCCTGATTTCACGTGGATTCCTCACATCTGCCCAGGAGAGAATTTTGTCGTTGGAGATCATGTCTATCGTTCTCCAGTTGTTATATTTAAAAAGGGAAAGTATGCATTTGCCCTTATTCCTGATTTAAAAACTCTTGGAAAGAATCGTCCTTTTCAAACTTTTATTAATTTAAATTTAAAACCAAGAGATTTTAATGGCATTCCTCAGTTATCATATGGATTTGGAAATTATCGCCCAGTTAATCATACACTATTCAAACATGACCCCCATAATGTGTGGAAAGTTGAGGAAAATACAGATTTAACATTTAGATATTATTTAGTATTTTTCTTCGAGAAAACAGAATCTGAAATTCTAAAATTTATAAATAATTTTCTTTGGGAAAAATTTGGTAGAAAGCTCTTATATGAAAATCTAAAACCTCAAGTTCTTCCATATGAAAGAAATGTTGATGAAGGTTTTAAAGCTATTTTTGAAAGGCATAAATACTGGGGGAATTTCTTCATTAGTAATAAAGATTGTGGCGGAATTTGGCAGAGAACATGGGCAGGAAGGAAGAAAAAATCTGTTGAGTTCATAAAACCTGAAATTTTAGAGGATTATAGAAAAAAAAATACAGCTGAAACTGCTAGCTCAGATTCAAAAATTCATAAAACGTTAAATGATCTTATTTTCGACCCCGAAAAAGTTAAAAAATTTGATAGGTATACTCGACGAATAGCATTTGTTCCCAGAACAGCAGAAATTTGGAATAACGCTTGGTTTCTAAATATTAGAACAGCATATAGTTTTAGATATTTTGGAGAATTATGGAAAAATAATAATCTTATTGATAA
>JBHLNY010000170.1:0-7388 GCA_048941065.1 Promethearchaeota archaeon | reverse complement strand
TAAAACCATCTCGAAAAATTTCTCATCAGCTTCAAGAATTTTAATAGGGTGTATAAAGAGTCCCGTTACATTGATCGGCATTTTTGAAAAATTTGATAACATTTCATCTAACATTTTTTCTAAGCCCTTTCTATGGATCTTTATGCTTTCTAAGGAATGGGAAAAAACTTCAATTTGTTCTTCAGGAATTAGGATGGGAAACATTGAGAAAGCAACATAGAAGTCTTCATCATTTTTACCAGAATAATTATATAGCACTTCATAAACTTTATTCCTCAGAACTTCATATCCATAATTCGTAATTTTATATATTTTTCGAGTCCTGCCATCTATCTCTTCTTCAAAACTCTCAACTAATTCATCGTTTTCTAATCGGTCGAGTGTTCTATAAATTGTTGATAATGAAAAATCAGCACCTATATTTGTCCAATCCCTCATTCCTCTCTCTTCAATCCTCTTATTGATATCGTATGTATGACACCCACCTTCATACATTTTCTCATTAATTAAACCTAATATGACAAAAGCCCGATGTTTTAAAGTATAATTTTCAGTCATGTTTCTTTGATTATTCGCATTTTGTAAAAAATGACAATATAAGAAAAAATAAGAAAATGACATATTTAAATGTTTGCAAAAAATGAAAAATGACAATATTAGTTTGTCATTAGTTTGTCATAATAAGGATTTTAATTGATTCTTAATATTCTATCAATGTATCAAGAGGTGTTTATTATATGAATATAAAAGAAATAATGAAAAATTGTCGATTAACTGAAGAAGAGATGAAGGAGTATTTACAAGTTACAAAAGATATTGACCATAAAGAAGATCATCGTCGAGCATATAGAACTATGATGAATCAAACAAGGAGAGAATTGTTAAGATTCATTGGAACTAACATAAGGACATTTGAACAAATAAAAGATGAATTTCAAGTTGAGGAGGATCACATTATATATCATTTATCTATGTTAGAACAATTATTTTACATTATAAATACCAAAAATGGCTGGAAAGCAACCCCTAGAGGAATTGGTTTTTTACATAATGTAATAATGGAGGATTGAGATTAAAAAGAAAAAGAAGTATTAAGAATAGTTTTTATCCTCTAAATCTTCTTTCTAATGTTTTCCCATGCAATGCAAATGCTAAAAAAAGGAATCCAAATCCAAATCCTAATAAAACTGAAATATCGATTAGTATTCCGAAAGGTCCAAATGCACTAACTTCTCCTAATCCAACATTTATTACATCAAGACAATATGTAAGTGGAGATATTACCGCAGTTGGTAATGAATTAATTGACATAAAAAGCGGGCTAATAAATAACAATGGAAATTTGATGAAAATTTGTAAAATCATTGTATTCCCTGGATTTCTCGTTGGTGGAGCGGAGATAATCAAACTAAAACTAGAAAAGACTAAAGCAGCAATAATCATAGCGGCAATAATTAGAAAGTAATTAATTACTAATTCACTCGAGAGAAATATTACTCCTAAAACTAAAGGGATTGATGAGAATAACAAGCCATATATAAATGAACCCCAAATACTACCAATTAATATTGTTTTAATTGAAATGGGACAAGTAATCAAACGCTCAAAAGTACCACGCATAGTCTCCCATGGAAAAATAATTGGTCCTAATGAAGTTGAAGTTAGGAAAAGAACCATTGCCACTATTCCAGAAATAAGGTAAACTGGTGATATGTTTCTTCCTATTGTAAAAGCAAAAAATAAAATAACCGGAAAAAATATTCCTTGAATTAGTACGGGAGGTTTATTATAATATATCTTTAAATCTTTTTTAGTGATTATGAAAGATCTCTTTATTTGAATCTTAAAATTTCTAAATCTAGATGTTTTTGATAGTAAGAATTCCTTATTAATCTCTACCACCTCTTTCAATGATTTTTAAAAATGCATCTTCCAATTTTGGTTGATGTGTATTTAATTGCTTTATAATAAGATGATTCTTTCTAATGAAGTCTACAATTTCACAGATACCCTTATGAACATCTTCCACAATTACATGAAAGCCTTCTCTTATCTCTTGAACTTCTCTTACAGCATCCAAGTCTTTAATACTTTCTTTACTTACTCCATTAGTAAAATGAAAATCGATTGCTTTATATTCTTGAGTTAACATTTTTAAGTTTTGAGGAGTATCCAAACTAATAATTTTACCATGATTAATTATCGCGATTCTATGACATAATTCATTAGCAACTTCCATATCATGAGTCGTAAGGAAGATAGTCCCTCCTTTTTCATTATATTCTCTGATCAATTGTTTAATTATGCGAGCAGATTGTACATCTAATCCACTTGTCGGCTCATCTAAGAATAAAACTTCTGGATCACTCATCAATGCCATACATAATAATAGTCTTTGTTTCATTCCCTTAGAATATTTCATTGACTTCAAATTACGCTTTCCATATAACTCAAATTTCTTAAGCAGAACTTCTGCTCGTTCTAAGCGAGTTTTTTTAGGAACACCATAGATTTCTCCAATAAATATTAAATTTTGCAATCCTGACATATCAAAATATACAGTTGCTTCCTCAGGAACATTTCCAGTAATTTGTTTAACGATAATTGGATTTTTCCACACATCTTGCTCAAATATAGATACATTCCCTTTAGTAGGTTTTAATACACCTGTCATCATACGAATAGTAGTTGTTTTACCAGCACCATTTGGTCCTAAAAATCCAAAGATTTCTCCTTTTTTCACTTCAAAGGTAATACCATCGACTGCGCGAATGATATGCATTTTTCCTTGCGAAGCATTTGATCCCATTTTTCCAAGTTTCCCTCTTTTAGGAGGTGCAAAATTTTTAGTTAGGTTTTTTACGCTAATAGCACTCATTATAACACCTTATTTATAAGATTATTTTTATTTCTCTTACTCTTCTAATTGAATGTGCTTTAAAAGCTCATTAATTGGCTGATCTCCATGGCATTTGATAATTTGATTTAAAGTACACCCTTGTGGATGTAATTCTTTTATTTCTGGTTTATCACATGGACATTCTTCTTCTTTTTTTAATTTCATTTTTTAATTACCTCTAATTTTTTATTTATGATTATTTTAACTCTTATAGGAAATCTCTTCCTAAATTGAACTATCATAATAAAGTTTTCCATAAAATTTTTAATTAGTTAAATGATAGGTTAAACTAATCAAACCATATATTTAAATATTTCTAGAATCTTTATATTATAGGATTTTAATGGTTTAAAGATATGACGAAAGAAATAGATCTTGAAAATATAGGTACTTACATAAAAGCGTTGCATTGCCAAATTCGATGGGTTTTGATAGATATTTTACGAGATGGTCCAAAATCTTCTGATGAAATTTTTAACCATCTTAAAAGTGTAAGGGAGAATATTGATGATAATGAACAATGCCATGGAATGTGTGGTAAAGGAGATTTTAAGAATCTAAAAAAAACCTCCTTGTATTATCATCTTAGAGAATTGGAAAACGTAGGTATTATTGAATCAAATTATAAGCCTAGTGATAGTAAAAGAGCTCCCGAAAAAGTATGGAAGTTAAATTTGGAAAAACTAACTATAAATTTGAAATAGATATAATCTTATTTTTTTTCAATTATAAAAATTTTGGACTTGTTAAAGCCTTGTTAAAATTATTCAAAAATAAGGTGAAATAAACCAAAAATATTAGTTTAATATCCAAATCGCGTAGCTGTAGCTTTTGTAACCTCAGAAATATATTCAAGGTCTTGATTAGAAAAATCTGGGGTATAATAAGTAGGTAGATGTAAATGTTTTATGTAATATTTTTTTTCTTTCTCAAACTTTATTGAAGATAGCTCAGTATGATCGAGTATTTTATCTATTATTTTTGCTGGGGTTTCACATAAATCTTCATACCTCACAATATAAGTTGCCTTCTTAAGCTTCTTATTTGTATCAAGTTGATTAGCAATAAAATCATATATAGAGGACCAATAGTACGCCCAACCTTTAACATAGGTTTTTTCATTTTTCCATAATTTCCGAATGTTATGAATAAGTTCTGTATTGTTCACATTTATACAGACTTGATGATGACCGAACTCATAATGTCCTATAATTCTTAACCAGTCACCTAAAACAGGTGATAATCGTTCCATTTCTATAAAAAGATTTGTCTGTTTAATTAATGAAGCAATATGATTTACTGGATTGCGAATAATTACCAATATTTTAGAATTAGGAAAAAGTTGGAGTAAATATTCCAATCTTGTAATGCTATAATTATTTTTTGTTAGGTAACGAGAAGATTTTTGATTTATCATAAGCTTTCGAATGTGGTCCCGATAAAATTTCTCAAATTTGGGATTTGACATATTACTACTAATTATATTTGAGATGGACTCGTTATGATTGCTATCGAAGAATTTTCCCCAAAATATTTCTTCAATCGCTTCAGGACTCTCACGTGTAATAAAAATCCCATCCTTATGGACTCGTTCAAATGGTTTTTTATAAAAAAACGTTTTATTTACCATTTGGCTAAACCAATGAGGCAGGTACGGCATAAGAAGATGTTTATATCGATGTGATGCTAAATCTGGATGCTTACTTAACATTTCTAAAATGATTGTTGTTCCAGCACGAGCCAGACCAGTAATGTAAATAGGCCTGTCGATGATTATCTTGTCTATATCCTTACGTAATGTTATTGTTTCCAATCTATCAACTAAAAATGAGAGTGATTTAAAAGAGTCAAAAAACTTGGTTATACCCCATCCTGCATATCCCATTAATGGAAACTCGATTGAATCCCGGTCTTTCTTCTTTATTTTTGTCTTTATCATTATATTAGCGCATAATTATCAATTATCTCATTAATTCTTCTAAAAAGATTACATTCTAACCTTAGTACCTAAATAATCCTATATAAAATAACATTATAAATTATATGGATATTAAATGATGAAAGAATATTTAAACATCATAAGATCTAATTTTATAATCTAAGAATCATCATTATATGTATTATAAAATTAATACAAGGTTAAAGATGTCTGAAGATAATTCTGATTCTTGGATAAAAAAATTAATTATTCTTGTTATATTTTTAGGCATAATAATACTTACAGCTGAATTAGACTGGGCAGCTGAGCATCCAGATGTAGGGATTGTTATACGACTTATGTGGTTAATTAGTTTGTTAAGTCTAGGTCTAATATTACCTATTATATTAATGTATCTTGCAGGTAATAAAGACAGAGAGAGAGGAGAATCAGATAAAAAATGGCTTATAATTGCTATATTTCTATTCTTAGTTGCTAATGGAATACCTATTGTATTTTATGTAATTCTTGAAATTTCACCCGGCTTTTTCTTATATGTACAATTAATATTGTTTGGGTTAATTCCCGCTTTTTTCCTTCAACCAAAAAAAGTTAAAAGTCGTATTTTAATATTAGTCATCCTTTTTGCTGCAATTCTTATCCCAATAGGATTTCTTGTAAATTCTTCAATAAATGGTCTTTGGTATGAGGGTGTAACTGATAATACTTTGTATTATTTATCTTTTTGGGGTCTTTTGATGACGTTCTTTTACCTTATCCTAGCAATTGGTTGGAAATTAGGTGGAGGTTCTAAAAGACAAAGCTGGAACATCTTTGTAGCTGGAACACTTCTACAATATAGCACTCTGGAAGATTTCTTATACTTCATTTTAAATGGAGAACCTCTTCCTGGAGGCCCTGATCACTGGTATTGGATGGAAAATTTTGTTATTAATTTAAAAGCTCTTTTTGGTCATAATCCTACTAGTTTGGATCTATTTTTATTTTGCTCTATAATAACGGTTATTGCTCTCTTTATTCTGTTTGATGGTTATGGTTATATCTGGAATAAATTTAAGTCATAAATCCTAATAAGATATTTTATTTCAATTTATATTACTAAAAGCGATTGATATATTATGGAAAATTTATCTAAATTACATGTTTTAGGAATTGTTGGTAGTCCACGTCGAGATGGAAATACTGAAATTTTAGTAGATAAAGTTTTATCTGGTGCAGAAGAAGCTGGAGCCTTGTCCAAAAAAGTTATATTAAATGAATTAAATATTAATCCTTGTCAAGCATGTGATAGTTGTTATAAAATAGGTCATTGTATTCAAAAAGATGATATGGTAAACTTAGAAAAAAAGATGGAACAGTGCAGAATATGGATTTTAGGAACTCCAATATATTGGTGGGGTCCTACAGCACAATTTAAAACATTTATAGATCGCTGGTACAGCCCAATACATAAAAATTTCAAGGGAAAACATGTTATTCTAGTCATTCCATTCGAAGGAAGACACGAAAGATACGCACGGCACATAGTAGGTATGCTTACAGATATTTTTAATTACTTGAATATGGATTTGTTTGAAACCATACTTGCCCCAGGTGTGAATGAACGAGGGGCAGTATCAAAATATACAAATTTGATGGAAAAAGCTTATAAAAGCGGAAGAGAAATCATAAAAAAATTAAGTTAAAATCTAATTAGTCTACTTTTTTATCAATCCTTAGCAATTTATTATAATAAATATTTTAATTCATTTTATTTTGAAATTTTTAATTCATAACCATTTAACTAATAAAGATTGTCTTCATAATAAGATTAGTAATCGATTAGGTGCTAAAATTGGGAGTAAAAGAAGGGGATGTTGTCAAAATAGAATACCTAATTAAGGATGAGAATGGGAAATTATATGATTCAAGTGAAGTAAGCTATGGTGGACCTATTAAGATTCAGGTGGGTTTTAGACAAGTTTTTAGCGGTTTCGAGAAGAACTTAATTGGAATGGAATTAGGAGAAGTAAAGGAGATAATATTGAAGCCGGAGGAAGCTTTTGGCGATTTTAATCCTTTACTTGTAGAAAAGGTTCCAAGATCGCAATTTCATGAATTCAAGGAAATTCCAATTGGAAAACAAATAGAATATGTTGGACCGAATGGCATGTCTTCCCCAGCATGGATTAAATTAGTAGAAAAAGATTTCGTTATCATAGATATGAATCCACCATTAGCAGGGAAAATTGTTAAATTGACTTTAAAATTATTAGAAACTGATTTAGAACCAGATGTTTTTCCAAATCCTTTTCATATTGGGATAAGTTGTGAAGGAGATTGTAACCATAACCATGAATTTGAACAATAATCTTTAATTTTGAATGATAATATTAAGTTTAAATATGAAAATTAACTTTCGTGAAGCTAAAAGTATAATAACGAAAAGTAATATTCCTGAAGTTGATTTTGTTATAAATCCGTATGTTGGTTGTCAACATGGGTGTATTTATTGTTATGCTGAATTTATGATTCGATTTACTGATCATAAGGGAGATAAGTGGGGTCGAT
>JBHLNY010000006.1:0-32038 GCA_048941065.1 Promethearchaeota archaeon | reverse complement strand
CACATTTTCTGCAAACTTATAAAATTTCCATGTTTAAGGATTTTTTATAATAATGAAACGAACAATTATGATCCATTATAGATGATTTATTTGTTAGATTTAATTCAATATTTTTGTACTTAGGCCTATATATAATCAATTAAATCATTACTAATATTAAAACGGAAAAAATGTTGGACTCTTTACTAAAGAAAATCAATTTAATATCTCAGTCTTCCAATTTTTTAGAATAATATCTTGTAATAATCTTTGAAAGTTCATAGATAGATTGTAAATTATTTGTATTTATAGCATTAGTTAGTTTCTCATAAATTTCAGATAAACTGTCGTCAAAATTTTCATTTAAATTCCTTGTTTTTGTTAATTTTTCCTTTTCATTCATACGGTACATATTGCGAATGTAAATAAAAAATGACGATAATATCTCAATGTTACACGACATTTTAAGGATTCTTAAAATTTGCTAGTAAAGAGAATTTCTTAAATTAATATAGTTATTATAAGAACTGAATCAGTGTTTTTTGTATTTTGTTGATTTATTTTTAAAATCCCTGATTAGAAAAAAATTAACAGTTATAAGTAATTTCTAACTATCACTATAGTAAAATTTCTTAAAAACTGTTTTTAACTAAATTTGGTACTTTTTAATTTTATCGGAACGTATTTTTCTTCATTCGGGGTCCTTTTGCGGTAATCCGTACTTCTTTAGCTTGCTTACCCTTTTGATTTTCAATTATTTCAAATTCTACTTTATCACCCTCGTATAACGTTCTAAAACCGTTTTCATCATCAAGGATACCACTGAAATGAATAAAGACATCTTCTCCCTTATCAGTAGTAATGAATCCATATCCCTTCAGGCTATTAAACCACTTTACAATCCCATTAACCATTATTTAAACCTTAAATTAAATATACTTAGTGTTTTTGGTTTCAAATTGAAACAACTAAACACATATCATATTTTATTATAAATAACTTTATGCTTTTTTAACTCCATTTGTACTAAATTAAATTTAAATAAAAGAATTAATATAGATAAACTTATTTTTAACTTATCGTTTTTTCTCCAAATATTTAATAAGGAAGTAATAGAGAATAATCATTAATACAAGAACAACTAAAATGATTAATAATATCGTATTAAAATAAATAGATTGTTCTTGAATGGCTCCAAGAGGCAGTGTATCAAAATCAATGGGTAGAGAAAGCTCATACCTCAAAAAGAATAATGCTCCTAGAAAAGCATAAAAAAAAGACCTAAAAATTGAACCAATTAACGTTCCTATTAAATATTTTTTTATATCAATATCAACTAAACCTGAAGTATAAGAGATAACATCAAAAGGGATAAATGGAATAAAACGAGTAATTATAATTGCCTTGGTGCCATGCTTTTGAATAAATGCATCTGCAATATTTATAGCCTTTTCTCCTACAAACTTTTCTGCTAAAGGTCTTCCGCCTTTTTTACTTATATAAAAACATAATGTACCAGCAGCCATTGATCCAATAAGACCCATAATTCCCCCCAGGTAAATACCCCATATCATTCCAGTTGCCAATAAAACAACTTCTGAAGGAATTGGAACGATTAACCCTTGAAATGCCATTATTAAAATGAATAAGAATATCCCTATAACCTGCAATTCATAAATTGGATTTACAAAATAATTCACAACAAACTTATATAATATGGTTTCATCAATGAAGAAAATATAATAAAGAAGAAATAGTGATATTGCCACTAGAATGAGAAATAAAATGATATAGATTATGGTTTTAATGTCATACTGTGAGAAGTTAATTAAATTTTTAACATAATTTTTTAATCTAATTAA
Organism: Promethearchaeota archaeon; assembly: GCA_048941065.1. Classification (GTDB taxonomy): domain Archaea; phylum Asgardarchaeota; class Lokiarchaeia; order Sigyniarchaeales; family SOKP01; genus Loki-b32. Next base: position 30,197 of record JBHLNY010000006.1, on the reverse strand, counting down.
AAAAGCTGGTTTTTCTTCAACAGGCTTATTTTTTTCCCTTTCTTCCATTCTAATCAAACATTTAAGTAAAATTCAAGTAATATAGGTAATATTGATATAAATAAAAATTATTTTTTTATCTTCTCTAATTGAGTATAATAAGAAAAATTATATAAAATGTAGAGACTATGCATTTTAATTAAAAACTGAATGTTTTTTAATATTAGTACAATTCTTAAAGGTTAAGTCACCATTTAATTGACATTTAATTTTAAAGCAAATAGATCTTAAAAATGCTTCAGATTTTAAGAGATTCTATTGTATCAAATTTGTTAATAATTTTAATAAGTTTTTGGATAAGTCTTGCAATTATATTTGGTTTTTTTGATTTAGATATTTCAATCGCAGTTGTAGATGAAGGATCAACTTGGGGAAATTTTGGAGCTGATTATGGTGGAGCTCCCGGTTACGGATTGATTGCAATAGCTTTATCTGTATTAATAGGCAGTTTTAATAAAGATAAAAGTAAACAAAAAATTGCAGCTTATGTCATTTTAATAATTGGGATTATCCTTTTAATTCTTGGAATTTTGCTTAATGAACAAGCTATCTTAATTGATGGAGGGGCGATTGTTATTTCAATAATGATATTTCTTTTTTTTACATATAAGAAAAACTGGGAGAATTATCGAAATATTGGTGCTTTAATAATATTATTGGCAATTTTAAATCCATTATTATTTGTACAAATCACTAAAGTATTGTGTGGAAGAATCAGATTCAGAGATCTTGCTGTTAATTATTCAAATTATACTCCATGGTTTTTACCTCCTGGACCCAGTTCAAGTGGCACATCATTTCCTAGTGGTCATACAGCTATGGGTTGGATGTTTTTACCAATATTAATTATTATAAAAAAATATAAATGGAAGAATCCAATCCGGGTTTTAGTAACTGCATTAATCTTGGGTTGGGGGCTTTTTGTTGGGATATCGCGAGTAGTTATTGGTGCTCACTTTGCTTCTGATGTGCTTTTCTCAACTGGCTTTGCTTCTATTGCAACTCTTATATTATATATAAAATTTTATCCAAGTGATAATTAATACTATTTAAAAGAATTTTTTAGTATTATTTAAGAATAACCTAATTTACACAATTACTATCGAAAGGAAATAAAAATGAAAGAAATTATTAAAAATGTGTATCATTTAGGAGATTCTGGTTGTTCTGTTTATCTAATTGATACACAAAGTGATGATGGTCTAGTCTTAATAGATTGTGGAATGAGTCTTAATTTAATTAAGAAAATAAATAAGATCGGATTAAATCCTATAAATATTAAGCATTGCATATTAACTCATTTCCATATAGATCATATAGCAGCTTGTAATGATCTGAAAAGGTTTAATAAAAAAGTTAAATTTTATGCTCATAATTTAGATGCTGATGCCATTGAAGAAAGTGGACATAATAGAGAAACAGCTGCTTCTTGGTATGGAGTAGAATATAAACCAGTTAAACTTGAAAGAAGACTTAAAGGAGATCTTGAGATTCTAAAATTTGGAACCTATGAATTTCAATGTATTCATACTCCTGGCCATACCCCCGGATCTTTAGTAATATTACTTGAATTAGATAAAAAAATCTTATTTGGTCAAGATGTACATGGACCTATAATTCCAGGTGTTAGTAATTATGAAGATTATCAAAAATCATTAAAAAAATTGTTAGACTTAGAAGCAGATATTCTATGTGAAGGACATTTTGGGATTTTCCAACCAGCTAAAGAAGTAAAACAATATATACAGGGATATCTCGAATAAAATAAATAAAAAATAAGTAATGTTGTTGAATTAATAAGATTATTTTATTATTTCAATTGATTTTTAAGATCATCAATTTGTTTTTTTACGATTCCAGCGAATAGAGATTTGTCAGCACCAATTTTATCTAAAATTTTGAGTGATTCCTCAAATTCTTTTAATGCTTTCGGCTGTTTACCTTGATTTTGATAAATTAAACCAATATTGTGTAAAATCTTGGCTCGAGAAAGTGTATCTCCAATTAAACTAAAGTTTTCTATTGCTTCTTCAAAATATTTTAAGGATTTTCTATACAGCTCTTGATCCATATAAACTGATCCAATTTTATTGAGAAAGTTTGCTTTCGCTTTGATATCATTTTGATTTTCAGATAGATTAAGTCCTTCTTCATAATATCGTATTGCTTCTTCATAATTTTTCTGTTCTGCTTTAATTGCTCCCAAATTATCCAGAGTTCCAATTATTCCTTCATTGTTTTCAAGATGCTCAAATATTCGAAGCGCTTCTTCAGATCTCCCCAAAGCTTCATCAAATCTTCTTTGATTATAATATATCAAGCCTAAATTTTTAATTGAATTAGCTTTTCCTTTCAAATTGCCAATCTGCTCATTGATTTTTAATGCCGCTTCATATTGAGTTAAAGCTCTTGAATATCGTTTTTGTTTTTTATAAATTTCTCCAATATTTATTAATCGTTTTGCTCTTCCTCGCAAATTCCCTAGTACATCATCGATTTCTAATCCTTTTTCATATTGATTTAAAGCATCATCATATTTCTCTTGAGATTGATAGATATTTCCAATAGTTTCAAATATATTGGCTTTCATTTCAAGATTTCCCATTTTTTCAGCAGTATCTAGCATTTCTTCAAAATATTTTAAAGCTTCATCAAATCTCTCTTGATATTGGTAAGCATTTCCAATTTCCTCCAGAATCTTAGCCTTCTCTTCAAAATTTTCCAATTCTTCAGCAATATATAGACATTCTTCAAACCATTTTAATGCTTCGAGATAATTAACCTGATCAAGATAAATATTTCCAATAGCCTTCACAATTTCAGCTTTCGTTGGTAAATCCTCTAATAGTTCGGCTATTGTCAGAGCATCATTAAAATAGTTGAGTGCTTCAGTATAATTTATTTGATAAAGGTAGTTGAATCCAATATGATTAAGAACCTTTATTTTGGCTTCAAGATCTCTCTGTTCTTCATATATTTTTAATACATGTTCAAACTTTTTTAATGCACCATCGTAATTTCCTTGATCTTGTTCTATCAATGCAATATTAATTAAACATTCTGCAGTACCATACTTATTACCCTGCTGTTCATATAAATCTAAAGCTCTTTCAAATCTTTCTAATGCCTCAGGATAATTACCTTGGTCAAGATAAACTAATCCTAAATTACTAATACAATCAGCATTTCCGTCTAAATCCCCTAATTCAAGAAAAATATTTAAAGCTTCCTCAAATCGTTTTAAAGCTTCATTATAGTTTTTCTCCTGGAGATAAAGAAATCCTATTTTATTAATATATTTTGCTTTATTTTCTATATTATTTAAACGATCAAAAATCTCCAGCGCCTTTTCATATCTTCGCATTGATTTTGAGTAACTTTTTTGTTCTAAGTAAATTAAACCACATATTTTAAGAACCTCTGCTTTAGCTTCAAAATTTCCCAATTGGTCAAAAATATGCAAAGCATCTTCAAACCACTCAAGAGCTGTATTATAATTTTTTTGTTTTTGGCAAAGAACTGCAATATCAAATAGAAATGTGCCTTTATTTTCAAGGTTTCCTGATTCTTCAGCAATCCTAAGTGCTTCTTGTAAATTTTCCAAAGATTTTGAAAAATTCCATTGATCTCGATATATTAAACCAATATTATGATAAATTTTAGATTTTTCCTCCATATTACCTAATTTTTCAAAAATTTGTAAGGTTTCCATACTAATTTTTAATGCTTTAGAATAATTACCCTGTTCCCGAAGTATTACACAAATTTTACTCTTAGAATTAGCTATTCCCTTTAAATTCTCCAAATGTTCATCAATATTCAATGCTTCTTCATATTTAGTTAAAGCCTCAGAATAATTCTGCTCTACATATAAAATTTCTCCAACTTTTCTTAAAACTTTAGCTTTTTCTCTTAAATTATCAAGTTTTTCGTGGATTCTAATCAGCGCTTCATACTCTATTAAAGCCTGGGAAAATTTCTCTTGATCCTGATGAATTAACCCAATATTGTTAAGATCATAAGCTTTTCTAGATAAATTCTTTAACTTTTCGTCAATTTTAAGTGCTTCTTCAAAAGATTCTAATGCTTTAGTATAATTCCCTTGACTGCGATAAATTAATCCTATATTGGTTAGATACATTGCTTTCTTTTCCCTGCTTCTTAAGATTTCGGCAATTTCTAAAGCTTCCTCAAAAGATTTTAGGGCTTCTGGATATTTTTCGAGATCTTTATATATTAATCCCATTTTATTTAATGCAATAGCTCTCCAATGATTATCTTTTAACTCTTCAGCAATAAGTAAAACTTCCTTTAGACATCTCAAAGCATCATTATACTTATTAAAATAAAAGAATATTTTATAAGAAGTTATGTATTTTATAAGCTCACTTGGCGTTTCAATACTTTCTTTAATCCAATCCATTAATTTCACTGAGAAATTGTCTGTACTTAATTTAGGTTTAATTTCAAGTAATTCTTCGAATAATTTTGAAATATTTATATCTACTCTATAAATATCGACACCATAATTCATTTGTTTAATATTAGTTAATATATAGTCTAATTCATCTAATTTATCCATTGACTGAATTTTGTTATCATCAATTACATAAATTTGTTCTTTTCCTTTATCATCATCAATGTGATTAATCCAAATGATTTTTTTAAGATTTTTCAATACTTTAATTGTAGGGATTATATCATAATCATTTTGACCAGAATAGCCTATAACAACAAGAAATCGTTCATTAGTAATAATATCGAAAAGCTGACGCTTATATGGTTCTAATTGAAAGATATTTAGTCCTTTTTTATTAGAACCTAATACTTTAATAGTATTAATTAAAGAATCTCTAGTATCTTCATCTGAAATAATATTTTTAGTCGATCCATGTATCTTATAGAGCGAAAATCTTCCGATTTTCAATAATTTGATTGGATCACTAAATTTTTTAATATCTTTCTCACTAATTACAGATACTATCTTTTTTTTCAGTACTTCGGATTGAAGAAGAGCATGTTCTATAAGGAAGTCAAAATTTGTCGTCATCACAAAAGTGCCCTTTTTTATTAGTTCAGTTATAAGAAAGTGTTGGATATTTGGTTTATCACATAATCCAAAATAGTCAATTATTTTTAGTTCCCTGTCTAAACAATCACGAATTATTTCCAAAATTGCTTCAAATCTTAAGTTTTTTAATTTTAAAATTTTCTCGATTTCTGATTCAGCACAACTGTACTTAATAATATTTTCTAGTATTTCATTACCAGTTGGAAGACATGAAGGAGGATCAGTTGAACAACCAGCACCCACTAGAAAGGTTAAATTTTCACCCTTCTTTAATAAATCACGCAAATTCAAACTAGATTCCTTTTTAGTAGACTCCACTTTTTTTCGCTCTCATTAAAATTGTAAATTAGTTATTCAATTATGTTAAATGATACTATTTATTCTTAAAAATTTTATTTTTAATCTTATATCCTAATTTATTAAAGGAATTTTGCACAAGTATCCATCTTAATATTTTAAGTTTGTTGTTTAAAAAAGTAAAATTTAAAGAAATTCCAAAATTTTTTTGAGACAATAATAAAACCAAATTATGTGATTATTCAATAGAAAACAAGAAATTTCTTTATATAGGGTTATTATGTAGTTTAATTGCAATAACTTGCCTTACAGTATCTCTGATAATATCATTTGCTACAAGTTCTAAGGTGTGGGAGTTAGGTAATCTTCCATTATCATCGGCAGAAATATTTATAGTAACATTTGGAATTATTATTGGAATTAGTGGAATTTTATCCGGCATTTTTATTATAATATGGATTATTCAAAGTAAAAGATAATTTAACATAAAAAAGTGAACTTATTTATCTCTATCTCTTAGAATTTAGATCAATTTCTTTAACATACTAAAACAAAATCTAATGCAAACAATATTATCATTAAAGAAGAAAGATTTGTATTACCTATGGAGAGAAATAAAATATTATCAAAATACGACCACATTTTTATAAAAGAACAGGAGTATTATAAAAAAGAGAAGATAAGCTCTAGCAGAGATTTTGATTTAGAAAATGAAAACTTCTTTAGATTAAGTTATTTGAAATTTAAGATTTTATTAGGGAATGTTAAAAATAAAAAGATCTTAGATGTTGGTTGCGGGAACGGAGCTCTCTCTTTTTATTTAACTCGTAAAGGTGCAGAAGTTATTGGAATAGACTTATCAATAAACTTTGTAGAATTTTGTAAAAAAGAAGCAAATAATTTACAATTAAATACAGAATTTAGAGTAATGAATGCGCAAATTCCAGATTTTAAAGAAGATACTTTTGACATCATTGTTGGAACAAGAGTAGTTCATCACATACCAAATATTTCCCTCTTTTTTAGAGAATGCAAAAGAATTCTTAAAAAAGGAGGATTTATCCTATTCATAGAGCCTTTAAAAAAAAATCCAATTGTAGAATTTAATAGAAAACATTTTAGTCCTAAAAGAAGAACTAAATATGAACATCCCTTAAAAATGTCCGATTTAAAATTAGCATATGAAGTATTTGGTAATATTAAGCATTATGAATATTTCTTTTTATCTCCAGTTGCTAAAATTTTCCAAAATTTAATAAAAAGCAATACAATTTTTAAAGCTTCTTACAAATTCCTTAATCTTATTGAAAAGCCTCTATGCAAAATTAATGCTTTAAAACCATATTGCTGGCAAACTGTTTTCAAATGTATAAAATCATAAATAATTAGATAATTACTTACTTTTAATTGCGTGAAAAATTTAAACCAAAAAAAAGTTCTACTTCTTTATTGAAAATTTTTAAATCTTCCTTAAAGTAGCTATTATAGTCTACATTTTCAACAATTTTGGTTTCAATATTAATCTTAACTAAATCACTCACTAATCTTCTGATTTCAGATAATTGAGTAAATTTATTGACCTCTCCAATTATAATTTTTAAATTTTTGCAACTAATTTGGTTAATAACATTTTCAATTTGAAATTCTTTATTTTCCAGTTCCTTTTTTGTAGCCTTTACAAATTCCTCTACATTTTCAATACCATGAATATTTCCAGGAAGAAATCTATTTATATAATTCAAAACTTTCAAGAAATTTTCGCTATATACATACCTTCTTATATCTAAAACGGGATTTATTAATAATAATTTATTAATTAATGTAACTTTTGAAGATATTAATAATGCGATATATGCCCCAAATTCTTGTCCAATAATATTTACTTCTCTCAAATTGAAGATCTCATTTTTACTCATTAAATCAACAAACTCTATAATTTTCATTCCATCAGAAACTTGATTCCTAATTGATAATTTTCCCTCACTAAATCTATATCCTCTGAAGTTAAATACAATAAGTGAATAACCTAAATTTAAGAGAAATTTGTAGCTTCTCAGAATCTCCTTTAATGTGAATAATTGAGGAAAGCCATGAAAGTAAATTATAACTGGGTGTGGTTTATTGAATTCTTTGGGAGGAAAATATAAAAATCCTCTAAATATTTGCCCCTCATTATTAATTTGAATTTCAGAGACTTCGTAAGGTCCATCAAATTGCTTATCTTTAAATTCCAAATCTATCCGTAAGGTTAATTTATAAGTTTAAATTTACAAATGAAAAATTTTAATTTTTTTTTTATATTTCACTAATTTAGAATGAAATTAGAAGATTGGCATTGTCACTCAGAATTGTGTCATCATGCAGTTGGCTCAATTGAAGATTATATTAAAAAAGCTATAGAATTAAATTTAAATACAATTGGAATATGCGACCATTTCCCTTTCGAATTTCTTAAAAACATTGAAAGGATTCCATATGAAGGATATTCGATGACATTAGGTGAGATCGAGAGTTATTTATCAAACACAGAACTATTAAGAGAAAAGTATAAAAAAAATTTAAATGTAAGGCTTGCTTTTGAAATTGATTTTTTTGAGAACCAAGAATCTCTACTCAATGTTCACCTAAATAAATATAAAAGCCGTTTAGATTACATTTTAGGTTCAATCCATATTTTAAATTTTAATGATGGAAGAGGCGCATGGGGATTTGATGATAGCAGATTTAGAAAAGAATTTAATTATTATGGGTCTGATAATGTATATTTGCGATATTACAGGACGGTACAAAAGATGTTAAATTCAAATGAATTTGATTTTGATATCATGGCTCATTTTGATTTACCTAAGAAATTCAATGATATCCCTAGTAATAAAGAAATAATATATAATGAGGTAATGAAAGCATTAGAACTTATCAGGAAAAGAAACGTTATAATAGAAATAAATACAAGTGGACTAAGAAAAGATGCTCAAGAACAATACCCAAGCAGAGAAATAATGCAAAGTATGTATAATTTAGACATTTCAATAATATTAGGTTCTGATGCTCATGATCCGAATTATATCGCATGGGAATTTAAAAAAGTTATCGCTATGCTAAAAGAAATTGGATATAATCGTCTTGTTCACTTTAAGAAAAGAAATAAAACATTTGTAGAAATATAAATTGTCTAATTTATTTGTAAATAATTAATATTTTTAAACGTTTTTTATTTATTCTCGATTTAAAGTTATTTAAATGATTTGGAAATCAACTTTATTGAATAAATAAAAGCAATTTTAAATTGGTCTGCTTTGCAGCCAACCTTCCATAGTAAGTGAATTGAAAACACGCAAGTGTTTTGGATCTTTAGTATGGATGACCAAATGATTATTCTCAGAAACTCCCTTAATAGCAAAAAATAGTTCTTCACCATCTCTCACTAAAACATATCGATCCTCACGTATATAACTTCTAAGAGAGATATTATCAAGACTAGTAAACTCATCTAGTAATTCAGAATGTTCATCTATTCCTGGATTAATGATACACGAGATCTTCATATTTACAGAAGACTTTACTTCATAAAGATACAACTCCTGTAAATCAACAATACTAGGAACTACAATCATGACATTATGTAAAGATTTTTCAAGAATTTCCCTCATTTTTTTAAGAATCTCGGATTTTGGAACCTCAGCTTTAGTAAAATCAATGATTTTTAAACTTGAAACTTCTGTTTGTGCTTCCCTTAATTTCTCATTTTCTAATTCTAAGGTTTCTAAATCAACATCAGCTTTAGCTAGTTCGTCATTTAAAATTTCTAACTCTTTTTTGAGTTCTTTTATTATTTCATCTCTTTCTTTAATGAATTCTTCATCAACAGTAGAAGTTGACAAATCTATTAACTCCTTTCCTTTTAATTCAAGCGTTTTTTCTAAAGCATTTATTTTTTCATCTTTAGTCCTTAATGAATTTTGAAAAGTTTTAATTTGTTGATCTTTTAATTCTAAGGAATCTCGAATAGTCTTTATTTGATCATCTTTTAGTCTTATTGAATCTTTAAGAGAACTTATGAGATTATCTTGAGTTTTGAATTTTTCATTTAGTTTGTTTATAGATTCCTCTACTTTTCCTAATGTTTCGTCTTTTATTTTAATTTCATCTTGTAGTCTATTTATAAGAGCATCTTTATCTTTACCATTCACCATTATGATATTCACGAAATCTTTTCTATATATTAATAAAAAAGTTTAGCTTAAAATATGTTTTCTATATTCTTAAAGTACATAAAATCTTGGAACATTAAAAATTGAACTCGATTTTCTCAATTTAAATGCAAATCATTAAAAGTTTCCATGAGCTTCTAGATTATCACAAATCACTAAACCTACAGATTATTACTTGATTATTAGAATATCTTTTTATTTTTATAAACTACATTACATACATGGAAAAACAAGATAAGGTTATAGAAGAATTAGAGTCAGATGTATCCGAACTAATAGAAAAAGAGCTACAATCAGCACCAGCTATATTAGGTATTAATGTTGGTACACCAGAAGGAACCAGAATAGCTAGTAAGTTTAAAAGAGAGATAAAAATGACGATGAGTGAAATAACAGCTGCAAGTAGTAGCCTTGTTTTCCTTTCATCAAAAATCCTGAAGGATTCATTAAACCAAAATATTTCATATCATTTAATTACTGGAAAAGAAAAAATTATCCTTTCTATATTGACAGAAAATATTACTATGATTTCTTACCTGAATCGTGAATTAGCAGAACTCGAAGGGTTAAATATGTACATAAATAAATTATATAAATTAGGGTTACAAATATCCGCAATTATAGAAACCTCGGATATCCTCAAAGAACAAGTCTTTGTAGCTATAAAGAGAGCAATTCCAAATGCGCTTGTTATAGCAATCATAACAAAAGATGGATTACCCATCAAAATTCAAGCAACTATGCCTGAACCTATATTATCAGCTATAACATCCGCAATTTACAATTTAGCTGGAGTATTATTAGAGGAAGGATTAGAATTTTCGATAATTGGAGGAGAAAATGGTTCAATTATTATTCATGAATTAGATGAGAATCGTATTTTGGCATTAGCAGTACCCGAAGCAGATGAAAGAAAATTAGGTACATATTTAGCAAAGATAAAAACGATTATTCAATAATATTTCTAATTTAATTAATCATGTTTTTAATTCTATTAACAATTTTTAAAGCCCCAAAATAAGATTCGGAAAAAGTTTTTCCTTTAAATAAAATTGTACATAAAGGTTCTTCTTTTATTATACTTTTAACTGGATTAGTTTTATCGTGAACAAATTCAAGGTTATTAATCCTGTTCAATACCTTTTTATCTACATTTTTAGGAGCAAATAATATTAGCTTTGTTGCAAATCCACTAGGTCTAACTGTTCTAATTTTAATTTTTACACTATCCCATTTTTTAGGAGCAAAACTTTGAATATGTAAATTCAAAAGATTTAAGTCCAATACATCTTCAGATGCTCTAATACTACCTGGAATTCGTGGATTTATTTCCATTAAATTTGGATAATGATTTTTTAATACAAAATCAAATCCATTAATACCCTTTAATCCTAATTCTTTAGTTAATTTTGATGAAATCTCAGAAATTAGTTTATTATCTTCTTTTAATAAATTCGCTGGAACAATATTCCCACAATATGTAAAATCTCCTGGTGGATTAAGAAATTTTTCTCCTATTATTTGACGATTAATTGATATAACTTCACATTCAACTCCATTGGAAATGGTAGTGCAACTAACAGGTATTCCTTCAATAAATTCTTGAATTAACCAATCTGCTGGATCAAATCCATTTAGTTCTAATAGCTTTAATTGAAAACTCAATCTTTCTTCATTTTCAATTTTAAAAACGTTTATCCCTCCTGCACTTCTCTTCTTCTTTAAAACAAAAGGAAAATCGAACAGACTTTTATTATTATTTCTGAATTTTTCATAAGAAACAGAAAGGGGAACTTTCAATCCTATAGACCTGAGATATTTATATATTTTCTCAATATCTCGAGCTTTTTTAATTGTTTCTAAGTCATTATTAATATCTTTTATACTCAACTCTTTTTCTTTAATCACTTCTAAAATTTTATATCTCCCTTCATATGCATCGTCTAAACCACTCCCAATCAACAAAAAGTCAATGTTATTATATTTTCTTAGCATTTCTATTGTAAAATGTACCAAAAAATTACTATACTTGTCTTTTAATAATTCATAGTTTAACTCTAATTCTTTTGTAATAATTAAACAATCCTTTACATGCGGAAATAAATCTAGATCTCCAAAAAAATCTACAGCGTATACATCATACCCAGCTTTATTCAATGATTTGGCTAAAGGACGAGTATTAAATCCTACGACCAAAATTGACTTCATTTTTGTACTCATTAATGAGGTATAGTAATAAAAGCTAATTGAAATTAATTATGGATTTAAAGAATCTTTTTTAATTCTAAAATTAGAGAAGAAGGATTATATTTATCAAACTTATATACTTCTGCATTTCCAAATTTTTTAAAGTTCATTTTAATATTTTCTGCTGAATATGTGTGTACTCCTAAAGCTTGAGTAGCATAAGACTTTTTTGGTTCTAATACAACTATATGAACTTTTTGTTTTGAAAGCTTTTTTGTTAAATCTTTTAATTCTTCAGTGATTAACATATAATCATTTTCAACCTGGGCAATTAATTCGGGATATTTTACAGAAATATTTGCTCCACAATCAGAAAATATAAAAATTACAGGGATTATGTTTCTATTTTTTAAAGTCTCTGCTTTAATTAAATCTGAACACTTTTTTAATGCTGCAGCCATTGGCGTATAAGATTTTCCCTCTATTCTTTTCAGTTTATTTACAGCACTTTTGAAATTAACTGTGGGTTTTTGAAGAACAATTGCTTCTTTACCTCTGAAAACAATTAAGGCTATTTTATCCTTTTTACGATATCCTTCTTTATGAAGTGATAATATAACATCAGTCATTTGTTTTATTACATAATACATTGATGCAGAACTATCAAGCACGAAGAAGAGAATTAACGGGGCACGATATTCATAAATTTTGTCCATTAAATCATATTTATTAAAGTGTATAGGAAATTCAATATCAGTTTGATTATAAACCGTATTTTTTAAATAATTTCGTATAGTTGCATCTAAAGCCATAGATTTTGGTATTAAATTGATTGGTCTCCTATATGAGACATATCTCCCTTTTTGTGAAGAAGATATTTTAATCCTCCTTCCTATACCCCGACCACCATAATCAGAAATTTTTCGATCTTTTCTAATATTATCCAATATTGAAGTCATTTTTTTTTCCATTTTATAAATAAAGGGTATAGTACTACTTTTATCCTCAAAAAATCTAAAATCATTTGCATTCAAAGGAATATTTTTTACTTTCCATCCACCTGCAGGCTTAGGATTTCTCTTTCTATTCTCGGGATATTTAGGTGGTGGCAGTTTTTGTTCTTTAGTTTCAGGTATATCTACTTTTCTTGGATCTACCGATTGACGCTTAAATTCTTTTTGGGGGGTATCATCATGCTTAAGAGGTCCTTCTGTATCTTTGCTAGGTCTATATGCTTTAGGGTCCTCATAAGCTTTCTGGATTTTTCCATATACATCAGCGATTTTTGCTTTAACTTCCTTAGGAGTCATCTCATAATGAAGCGAGAGAATTCTGTGCTCAAACACTAAATCCATGGCAACATCTAAATCATCTTCAGTGATTATTTTCCTATCATTAAAAGCGGCATTAGCTCTTGCACAACGAATGAAGGTAATATCTGCTCTTTGAGAAAATATTTCTAATTCATTAACTACTTTGGAGACAAACTGATAAACAGTAGCTGGTATCTGAACTTCTTGAAGAATTTCTCGTGCTCTAACAATACTACGTCTTAAGATCTCTTGTTCACCTTCATAGTTTTTAATAAATTGTTTAGGATTATCATCAAACTCAATGACTCGTTTTGTTATTTCAGCGCGCAATTTATTGTCTCTTGGAGCTTTTATTCTCACTTCTAGTCCAAGACGATCTGCAATTTGAGGTCTTAATTCTCCTTCTTCAGGATTCATACTCCCTACCAATACGAATCTTGAAGGATGAGAGACAGAGATCCCTTCCCGCTCAATTATGTTAATACCTGAAGCAGATGCGTCTAAAAGAGTATCCACAATATGATCCTGTAATAAATTAATCTCATCAATATATAAAATCCCTCGATTTGCCTTAGCTAATAGTCCTGGATGGAGTTCTGATTTTCCTTCTGTTAATACACGATCAATTGATAATGAACCACAAACCATATCTTCTGTGACACCAAGAGGGAGGTTAACCAATCTCATTTCTCGAAATTCAGTTTCAAGTTTACTCATTTTCTTTTTCAATCTACATTCTTCACAAAGATCATCAATATTAGATTTTGGATCACAAGAAAACTGACAATCTTTAATAACTTCAATATCTGGCATCACCTCAACTAACGATCTTACCGCAGTAGATTTTCCAGTACCTTGATGTCCGGTTAAAAGCACTCCTCCGATTTGGGGGTCAATTACATTTAAAATTAATGCCATTTTCATTTTATCTTGTCCTAATATGGCAGCAAAAGGATAATTGATTTTTCTCATAGTATGAAATTTGTTTTTAAAGTCCAATTGAATTTATATTTTACTTAAATACTCTTTTAATTAGAAAAATCATCAAAATAAATAAAGATTTTCCTATAGACAATAGATTAAAGTTAGGTTAAGATTTATCTTAAAAAAGAATTTTTAAGTAAATCATCTAAAATTTGGTTAACTCGTCCATTCTCTGGTTTAATTTTGATATAACGTCATCCCATTTAGATAAAGTTTCTTCTACTTTAGGAATGACTATATCCCTTTCTTTATATTCTAAATAATCCAAAAATTCTTTAAAACTTTCAATTTTCATAAAAGTTTCTGCAATATATCTACGGATTTCTGATTTCTGATTATTTAAGACTTCAGGAACTCTATTATGTTCCCCATGACGAATTAATGTCATTAAATATTCTTCTGTTCCTTGTAATAAGGAATTTAATTGATTTATCCGTTCTTTAATAAATTTTTCGTAGGTTTCAAAAATTCTATCTTTTGGAAAGAAATTAGTGATATCAATGATGAACTTTTGAGTTAATTTAACTAATTGTTCCATACTCTCATAGCCTTCAATTTTATATTCAATGGTATGATAGGATGCTTCAACACCCCTATTAATATCATCTAGTCTAAATATTTTAAAACCGGGATCATTTTTTAATCGTTTATCAGGATCTCCTTTTTTCTCTGCTATCTCGATTTGTCGTATTAACCTTGTTGGATTAAATACAAGAGAAATTGCCAATGGATTATTTTGCTGATAAGAGAGCGTCGTACGGACATCTATATGACTCATCATGATTTTAAAGCCCGGATGGGAATGCCACCATCCAATAATAAATTCATTATTTTCATATGCTTTAAGCTCAATTTCTTCAGAAGCTGCATAATCTTCTTCTGACCAAAATACCTTATCTATAACGTCCTCCTTTCTTTTTACTTGGTGTGTAATCGGGATTGCTAATGAAATATTAACATCTTCTCCAGAATTTTTACCGATAAAAATACCATATACTTCTAACCAATCATCTAGATTGATTTTTCGATTTGCAAATCTTACAGCAGCAGCAACTATTGTTAAGAAAACTTTTTTTGGAATAATTACAACGATATGTATCACCTGATCGTGATTTTATATTAGACCTTTTTAATTTATTTAAAAAGAATTTTATTGATTAATACTATTTTTACTATTTATGTTTTAGTTTGAATATAAAATTATATAACTATAAAATTTATATTATTATATTATTACAATATTCAAATCGTAAAGTATTATTAAATTTTAAAGATAATTATGTCATTAAATTTTGAACCATTAACAAGTCAATTGGGTGTTCCAGGGACTTCCTATAGACTTCAACTTGGATTAATTAATGGGAAATGGGCTTCTAGATTATTAAAAGGAAACGAGGTAATTGATTCATATGTATTTAAAGATGAAGATGTACAAGGAGATATTCCTAATCAAAATCGTATTGTTTCATGGGTCTTAATGACTGTAGCTATACCGAATATCAATCCTCACCAAATAATGAAAACAACACAAGCCTTAGTTAAACAAGCTTTAGAGAAAAGAGATCAGAAAAAGGTAGTAGCACCTATCTCAGAAACTAAAGCAGTAGAATTGGAAAAAGTACCTGAAAGTGAATTGAAACGACCTCAGGTAAAAGGATGGGTAAAACAAGAAGGATTTAAAACAGTACAAGAATTAGACGAAGAAAAGCGACAAGCATTTAAAGAAAGGATGATTGCTAAAAAAGACCAAGAAAAAGCTCGAACAACAACTACAATAAAAACTTCAAGAGAATTACCATCTATCCCTACAAGTTCAGCTGGGACTGATGAATCTAGTGGAACTGAAGTATCAAAATTTTGTCCGTACTGTGGCAATGATTTAAATTGGAAATTCTGTCCTTATTGTGGAAAACCATTGCCTCATGAAGATTAACCTATATCTTCCTTTTTAACCTTATTTCTTATTTAAATGAACTTTATATCTTAAACAAGGCTCTATCAGTTAAAATATAAAAAAAAAATTTAAAAAATAAATTATTTTGCATTACTCAAATTCTATTCAAAAATTTAAAACATTTAAATTATATATAGATAAAACACTAACTAACTATATCTAAAACTCATAAAAATTGTGATTAAATTTGACATCTGATAAGACTATTATCATCAAACCACTTGCGTATTATAAAATGCTTATTCATGTTTTACGTTTTGGTTCAAAAGTAAGAGATCGTAAACAATATAAAGAGGTTATGGGAGTATTAATTGGTCACCTCGAAGGAGAACCTGACAAAAAAGGGATCAAAGATGTAATTGTGGAAGATGCAGTTCCAATTTCACACGGTGGTTCAATAGAAGTTGCCTTTGCTCCAGAAGATTACGTGACTTTCTCTACGGTTGATGCCGCCTATGCCGAAAAGGGATGGTTTAGCATAGGATGGTACCATTCTCACCCTGGTTTGAAGATATTTTTTTCGAGTACTGATGTAAAAAATATGCTTGGTTGGCAAACACCTAATCCAAGCGCAATTGGGATTGTTTTTGACCACAGTTTTTTAGAAACTCCTGGAGATATGGGATTTCGCACCTTCAGATTAGATGATCCTTCAAAAGGTCAAACAACAAATTATCATGAAGTTACAACTATTGTAGAACCCCCAGATAGCCTTGATTATTATCTAAAACTTATGGATTTAATAGGTTGTATTCATTCTAAAGAACCACCAATCTTAGAAATCAATGAAATGCCCGATCTATTTGGTGATATTACTATTCCTAGCCAGAATCAGTTAACTGCTAAAGAACCAGAATTAGATTTATCTAGAATTCTTTCTGTTCTCCAAAATGGGATCTCAAGTTTTTTAGAGTTGTCCATTCGACCATTAATCCAATTTCTAAATATGTGGAGTCAAGAGATAATTAAAAAGATAAGGGATTCCAACTTACAAATGAGAAATGATGTTCTTGCTATTAAGGAAAATATTGGAGTTGGTATCTCTAATATACAAAAAGATTTTAAATTTTCATTAAAAGATAAGTTGAATCAATTAGATATGTATATTGATGACAAATTTGAGGATTTTGATATTAATAATCAGAATCTTAAAGAGACTTTAGATCAAATAAAAGTAGAACATAAAGATAAATTAGACTTGATATTTGAAGAAAAATTTAAAGGATCAATTGCTCAGAGTATGAATTCCTTTAACGAGAATTTAGATAAATTAACAAAAATAAATCAAGAAAGTTCCAGTTTTATAGAACGTTTAGAGAATCAATCTAATTCTTTGAAGAATTTAATAGAGAAAATTAATTCAGTTGAAGACCCAATCAATAATAAATTAAAGAATTTCCAAGATGAATTAATAAATAAATTATCTAAAAACACTAACAAGGTTGTTGGAAATTTCATAAACTTAAATAAAGACACAAAAAGATTCTTATCAGATCTTAAAGCTGCAATAATATTACTAGAAAGTTCAAAGAATCCCCTTCAGAATAAAATGAAAACGTT
Organism: Promethearchaeota archaeon; assembly: GCA_048941065.1. Taxonomy (GTDB): domain Archaea; phylum Asgardarchaeota; class Lokiarchaeia; order Sigyniarchaeales; family SOKP01; genus Loki-b32. The sequence continues at coordinate 12,581 of JBHLNY010000006.1, read as the reverse complement.
GGAAACCGAAAACAAGGCTCTCCAAAAAGATTTAATATTATTAAAAAATGAGAATCAAGATTTGATAAAAAAGTTAAAAAAGTTTGAGGGAGGTGCTTAATTGAAAATGTCTGAAAATGGAGAGAATAATATTCAAGATAATAGTGAGAAAGTTCAAAGAAATATATCTGAAAATGGTAGAATAATAATAAAAAAGGAAGCTTTTAGAAACATGATAACCCATGTCTTAAGATTTGGAAGTGTTTCATTAGAAAAAAGTGTAGAAGTAATGGGGTTATGCATAGGGGAATTATCTGATAATCAGAAAGATATAATTTTGGTTAATGCTATTCCAGTAACTCATGGAAAAGAAATCTCAGCAGGTTTTAAAAAAGAGGAATATGATTTATTAACTCAACTTGAAAAACAATATCAGAAAAAGAATCTTAATATTGTTGGATGGTATAGTTCACACCCAGGTTGGGGGATTTACTTCTCTGAAATATCAATGAAAACACATCAATTTTTTCAAAAGGATAGTAACCCCAATGGATTCTACATTGTTTTTGATCATACTTTGATGGATAAAGATAAGAAATTTGGTTTGGAAATTTATAGATTTGATGATTATAAAAAAGCAGATAAATATCATAATGTAGAATTTGAAATTGAATTACCAGCAACCTTAGATTACTTTAAATGGGTTCAAAAATTTATAGAAGATCTTCAAAAGCAATCTCCTATATTAATTAAAGAAATTAATGAAACAAAAGAATCAATTCCAGGAGAATTACAAGAAATACCTACATCAGATGAGATGATACAAGAAGAAGAATTGGATAAATTTTCTCAGTTATCGCCTATAATTTCTGGATTTCAAGAAGGAATGACAAAATCTTCTGAAATGATAATTGATACTCTAAAATCTCAAATTGGTGATTGGACAGACGATTTTAAACAAGGTTCTTTAAAGGGAACAGAATTTTTACGTAATAGTATAAGTAAAATGAAAGATTCAGTCTCTCAAAGTCTTATTCGAGTTGAAAATTGGTTTAAGAAGAATTTGGACAATATAACAAATGAATTTAAAGAAGCTGTGTATAATTATGTAGATAGAAGAGTTGAAGTTCAAAGTACGCTAGAAAATAATCTTGTCAATGTGAAAAATGATCTTTATAATGATCTTAATAGTGTTGCTAATGAAAATTTAAAATATATAAGAAATGAAATAGATGCCAATATCAAATTAGCAATAGAAAAAGTCCATAATAGTGATCAATTAAATTCTAAAATTAAGGATTTAATAATGATATCATCTGAATTATCCTTAGCAATTGAAAACGAATTAAATACTCTTAATAATAAAATTGAAGAAAGTATTGAAATGATGATTGATCAATTTGAAACGAATTTTAATGGAAAAATTGAAAAAATGAGTTCAGAATTACAACCATTTAAAAATTATTACTCTGAAATTAATGAATTGTTAGAAAAATTACAAAAAATAATTACAGATTTTCGCAATATTTAATCTTATAAAAATTTATTTTCATGTAATCTTCTTATCATTTATAATCTATAATTGATTTTAAAACTGTAAACTTGTAACTTTTGCAATTTGTAATTTATATTTTGGAATATTCGTATTCAATCTCTTTAATTGGTTTAATTTTGCAATTCTACTTAAAACTCTGCCTATTTTATCGACTTTAATATCAATCCCATAATTTTCTTTAAGAACTGAATTAATTTTATAGGACGATAAAATTACAATACTAGATATATTTTTTTCACATAATAATTCGATTGCTTTCTTAACTAAACTAATAAGAGTTTCTTTATTAACTATTTTATTGTTTTCCATTCTCAAGAATTAAAAAGAAGATTAGTATAATTAAATTTATTAAATACTATTTTTAAAATTTTCATCTAAAATTCAATTATATAATTATAAAACATTTCGCTTTAATTTACTATGTTGAATTTTGACTCTTATTTTGGTTTGTATATTATAATTAGGTTTAAATTAAAAAAAATGATTTAATAATATAATGTCCGATAAGCAACCTATAAATTCTTCAAAAAAGTCAAATAAAATAAAAGACTTTATATCTGCACAGGGTACAAAGATTGCAATCTTTAAGTCAAAAATAAGCGATAAATTAAAGGTTTATTTTGATAAAATAATACATAAAGAAGTATATGTTGACGGACAAGAACCACCAAAATTTTATTCTTTTGAAAGAAGGTTTTATGGATTATATGTAATATTTGCAATCTCTTCTTTAGTATTAATATTAGCAATTAATTATCCCCCAAATAACTTGGTAAATACTATAATTTTCACAGTTTCAAATGCTATTGTATTATTCTTCTTGATTCTATCGGGATTGTTAAGTATAGATAAACTTAGAGTTTTTTTATTTGAAGAAAAGACTTTTATTAAACAAATTATTTTTTATTTAGGTTTATTTGCTTTAGTTCTTCCAATTTCTTCTTATTTCTCAACAAGTATTAATTTTATAACTTATTTATTAATTCTTGCGATGATATGGTTATTTCTTTTAAGTAGTAGATTCTATATTTATTCCAGGAAATTTTCTACGAAAATCGAAGCTAGATTTATTAAAAAATATTCTATTCCGAGATATCTTTTAGCTATTATTATTCCTTTTTTAATATTAGGCATTCTTGTTATAATTTCATTATTCTATAGAAGTTTCTTAGTAATACTTTCTCTAGAAATTTTTAGTAATTTTGATCCTAGTTCTGCTGTTGATGTATATATCCTAGAAATGCGTGTAGTTATGCCATTAATTTATTTTAGTTTAGTATTAACATTAGTATTTATTATCTTTGAATTTATTTTTACTAGAAGGCGTGCAGAAACAAAAAGAGCAGGAACTTTTGATAATTTTACTTTTTCTCTAATTGTTTTATTTATCTTTTTCTTTCAAATTTTACAAATCAGTATCTTTATGTTACTAAGGCCAGAAACAATCGATGCTTTTAAAGCAACAGTAGGTGCTACTGGCTCACCTGTTGGCTATATTTTATTATTTGAATTTACTATTTCTATGTATTTTCTATATAGGGTTATTAAAAAAACTGGTGGGACATTAGGTTGGCGTATATTAATCTTTAAAAAAGATGGATTAATTCTATTCTTTTTAGCATGTGTCCTCTCTCAAACTATGACACGTTTTGCGTTAGCAAATGAAATAACAAATCAAGAAGTAACTAAAATAGGGCTTTGGTTAATGGCAGATAAGTATATTATATCGGTATTGATGATCTTTCTCCTTGGTTGTACTTTATTAATTTATTATATAAAACCTCATGAAACTTCAATGTTTATGAGACTTCAAAAAGAAATTGTGTATGAAGAAGAAAAGAATATTGAAAAAATTTATAAAATCATAAGGAGTGAATATATACGAAGGGGAGAGGCTTTTCCAATTGAAATTTTGGAGCGAGAATTAATTAAAGCAACTCAATTATCAAAATCTAATGTTTATTCATTAATCGAGCACCTAGTGAATAAGGATATGGATATACTCATAACAGAAAGAAAAGAGGAATTTGGCAAACCCATAAAATTAATAGATTTTACTTCTGTAACCGAAAGATTTGATAGAAAAGGAAAAGCACAAGAAAAAGCTAAAAAATATTTAGCAAAAAGGTTATATGAAACGAGTTTAGCAAAAAAGAGTAGAAAAAGCAGATTAAAAGTAGATGTTGAATCAGAAAAAGCTTCAGATCAACTTATTGCTTCTCTCACTACAAATTATTCTAAAAAACAAATAGATGAACAAAAAGTTGAGGAAATTAAAAAGGAAGCTCAAGTAACTGAAGAATTAAAAATTAAATTAACTCCGGAATTGAAGAATCAAATAATAGAGATATTGAAAAATGAATATTTTTATCGGATTGAAAATAGAGAACAATTCCCAGACTTTTTTATCCCTATTTCTGAAATTTCAGATCAAATTGAATTAAATACTAAAATCAATCCTGGAGAATTATATCCTCTCTTAGAAAGCCTTAGTAATACTGACGTTGAATTGTCTTTAGTAGATAATCCTGATGAACCTGAAGATAAGAAAATTAAATTCTTACCATTTGCTGATGATAATATGAATTTTTCTTTAGCAAATTTTAGACCACAAGATTATAATGAATTTAGAATAATAACTACTAGAAATTTTCACAAAGCTCTTAAAACTAAGAAAGAAAAAAGAACACTTTTTCAATTAAAGAAAGAAATATCAGATGATACCGAGACACAAAGATCATGGTCGAATTTGTTAAATAATCTATATAAATATTATCCTCTATATGCAGAAAAAATAATTGCAGTTCCTAATACTACAAAACTACGCAATCAGTTGAGGAAAATGGAAGAGGCATATCAAAAAATACGTGGATTAAACAAATAGGCTGAAAAAGTGCCTTCTGTTCCTAATAGAACAAAATTTAATAATCAAATAAAGAAAATAACAAAAATATATGAAAAAAAAGAATTAGTTTAGATAATTAAAAACCTAAATTATCTTCTTCTCTTAAGAAATCTTTTAGTGAGCAGTATTGAAACTGTTGAAATTACACCTATTAAAAGAAATAAGTCATATGCAGGTATTTCAGGCTCCGAAGGTTTTGAAGGAATTACTACTAATTCTACAAGAAGTGCATTTTCATCCTCAACATTACCTACAACATCAATTGAATAATAGGAGATAAGATAATAACCATAATCATAGGCAGATAAATTAAAGTGTCCAGAGTAAGGAATCCAAGCAGAATTATTGATTTTATACATAATAGTTGCGACACCAGAACCAATTCCATCATCAGCTGTTAATTCAAAGGTTGTTGATTTATTCACTTTATTAACTCCTTCATGTGGTATAAATGAAATATCTGAGATTGGAGCTGTAGTATCCACTGAGAAATCTACTAAGTTAGAAGAATATATAATTCCAATTGAACTGTTTCCAAACACTTGAATTGTATGTTCTCCATCATCAGGGAAAGGAAAAGTAGTATCGCCTAAAATAGTTTTATTTGGTTGACCATTCAAAGAGTATGCCATCCAATCCAAGTCATCTGGGGTAAACTTTAACAATAAACCCTCATTGAGATTATCTCCAAGGTTGTAATTAATGTCCCAGGAATAACCAATGGCATCATAATAGGTACAATAATCATTCATAGTAGTGTGAGATTCAAATAATAGTCTATTTGGTAGATCTATTGTACTATCAAAATCAGCGTCATTTATTTCAAGGATTCCATCAATGTACCAATCATATTGGTCGGTTGAAGCATTAAATATAATTTTATGATGATACCATATATTGTTTTCCATTGATTTTACTTGATGCAGAGTTGAGTCATAATAACCGAAATAACCATTAGAGATTCTCAAATTTACTCCAATAGTATTATTCTGGTTTAGCCTGAAATAAGAGTTTTTTGTTGCATTATTAGTCATCCACCAAAATTCAAGAGCTCCCGAAACTTGAGGAGTGAAATAATTACTTACTCTAATTTGGTTAGGATCTGATGTATCATTAAGCTCAATTACACTTTTATGGCCAGCTATGCCCTCTATTACATTACAAGTTCCCCCTGTCTCATCTACTATCCAATCAATTGGATCTTCCCCTACATCATTCTCATCAAACGAATAAGTAGCAGGGTAATATCCTTCCATAGGTTCTGAATATGTTATACTCTCTGGTGTAATGATATTAATCTCTGGTATTATTTTGTCATATTTCACCAAACATACATCCGCATTTGTCCCATATAAATTACTAGTTCCAGCAAGATAAAGGTTCTCTGATGAATCTAATGCTATTGCTAAATATGCATCAAATCCATTGTTATCCCATGTGTGATTCCATTGTTGCACGCCTGATGTATCTGATTTGCCTAAAAAAAAATCAAAAGTTCCAGTCTTGGAAGTGTTTGTAGTTCCTGCAAAATAAATATTATCTGACGAATCTGATGCCATTCCAAAAATCCAATCAATATTATTTCCACCCCATGTACGATTCCACTGATAAGAGCCATCATTATTAAATTTCACTATACACATGTCGTACATCCCTGCCGCAAAACTCCCTGTATATCCTCCAATATAAATATTTTCTGATAAATCAAGCGTTAATGCCTGTGCACCATCAAAACTATCCCCACCCCATGTACGATTCCACTGATAAACACCATTGCTGTCAAATTTAACAAGACACAAATCTTGATCTATATCATCTATAGCTGTATATTCTCCCCCAAGATAAATATTCTCTGAAGAATCTAATGCTATTGCATATGCATAATCATCATATATTCCACCCCATGTTCGATTCCATTGATATACACCAAAACTGTTAAATTTCACTAGACAAAAATCTTCATCTTTTGCCATATTCCATGTCATACCTGCAAGATAGATATTTTCTGACGAATCTAATGCTAATGCATAAGCTTCATTATTGTCATTTACGCCCCAAGAGACATTCAATAATGAGGTTCCTGAACTGTCGTATTTTGATAAGACCATATACGTTCTCCACGATTGAGAAACGTATCCCGCGATATAAATATTATCTGATGAATCAACTACTACCGCTTCAGCGGAATCATCATCAATATTTCCCAATGTCCGAATCCATTGAAATTCTCCAAGATTGTTGAACTTTACCAAGCACATATCATATCCTCCCTCACCAGTACCATTTGTAGAACCAGCTATATAAATATTTCCTGACGAATCCAACGCTATATCTCTGGCAACTTCATGATCGATTCCACCCCAGGTGTGATTCCATTTATAAACAATCAAGCTACTATTTGATAATCCTGCTTTTGTTTTATCATGTTTACTTACTGGTTGTTCTTTATAATTATTGATATCTCTGGACAAAAGGAAGCTAAGATTTAAAATAATAACACATATCAATATAATTATCTTTTTATTTTTCATTTAATTCGCCATCATATTGTGCAAATATTCTTCAAAATTTACTTCTTGAAGACTAAATTACAAAATAGTCAAAAAGATATATATACTTTTTCAAAAAATAAATCATAATTAGAAAAATCAGTTGTTTTGAATGAAATGAATAAAATGCCTTACAAATTCATCATGTTTCAAAAGCTTTTTTGGAATTCAATTGATCTAATAAATAAAATATTAAAATTTTGAGATTAATTTTTCTTGAAATAAAATAAATAATCATAAACTTCCTTTAATGATAAAATTTGGTATATAATAATTCCCAAACTTCAACATATCAAATATTTATTGGTTTATCCTCATTTCAAATTCTTGCTATGTTTAGGCGAGGATTGTTTTATACATATTTATCTATTTATCTATACTTTTTTTTGAATTTGTCAGTAACAGAAACAACTTTATATGCCACACTCCCTATGATAATGAGCGTTTTATTTCAAAATCTAGTTTGGGGGCCGTTAAGTGATAAATTTCAGCGTCGGCGATTATTAATTATTTTAGGCGAAATAATCGCGGGAATTGGAACTCTAATTGTATGGGGTGTTCACTTTGTTTTCGAGAATTTGTACATAGCAGGTTATGTAATAATCATTGGTTTAACGATTATAGAAATGTTTTGGTCAATGTCTAATATTGGATGGAGTGCATTGGTAAGTGATATATATCCTTCTAAAAATCGTAGTAAAATTATGGGGTATTTAACTAGTATAGGAGGATCAGGACGTATTATAGGAATTTTTATTGGTGGATTTCTCTATAATGGAGGATTAGGTTTCCGATATGGTTCTTTATTTCTTATAGCTTCATTAGTCATGTTTATTTCAGTTATTCCAATGCTAATTTTTGCTCCTGAAGGTGGAACAACTCTAAGAGAGGAAATAGAAGATAATTATGAGAACGAATCTGATAATAATCAAAATAATGTTTTCGTTTTTATTATATTCATAATTGCCCTTATTTTTATTAATTTTGGAAGAAACTCAATTTCAGTGCCTTTTCCTCAATATTTGAAACTTGAATCTGGTTTTAATGTCGGAGATGTAATGCTAAGTTTTATAGCAAATATGCGTTCAATTTCAGTCATTCTTGTTGGAATCTCCGCAGGGCTATTAAGTAAAAAAATTGGTAATGCATTGACCTTAATAGTTGGTACTATTATTGGGATAACCGCTCTAATTATCATCGCAACTACCCCTTATTTGCCAATTTTTTTTATTGGAAGTTTCCTTGTAGGTACTGCTGAAGTAATAATCTATGCGTCATCATATGCTTTTGCTTCCACATTAATGCCCTCAAGAATTCGTGCAAAATTATTTGGGGTATATAACACCACATTTTTTTTATCTTGGGGTCTTGCATGTACTCTTATATCAGGACCATTGATAGACTTCTTAATAAACTCAGGAAAAAGTGATATTTTTGCATATCAAGTGGCATTTCTAGTGGGGGCTTTGATTTGCTTAATTGGTTTATTATTATTCACTTTTTTAGAAACTTGGCTGACTTTAAAAAAGAGAAAGTTAAAAAAGGTTTTGAACAAGTCTAATGAATTAATTTAATCTAATTTAATAACTCAATTTACTTATTTATTATTTAAATGTTTTTTCTTTAGCTGAAATTCACTACACACATTTATAGCTTTAGAATCATTACAATTAAAATTCTTAGGTAAGATACAAGAATCATAAAACGGACAAATGATTCTCATTTTAGACCTTTGATTTGATTGCTCACTCATTTTATCACCTAAACCCTTAAAATTGGTAGTGCAATGATTCGTTAATTTATCTTTTTATTTACCAGTTAATATAATTTTTTAGTACAATTAGATAAACATAAGATAAAAAATAAGTTTTATTATTTGCAACAATTTTCGCAGATAAAATTATCCAAATCTATGTAACCACAAGATTCTCCCATATAGCACTCTAACACTCCGGTTTCTTCATTAAAAATCATATCTTGACCACAGTGTCTTGGAAGCGTCTCAACAATGTTCCCGCATTTTATACATTTTAATTCCATATTTTTTCTTCACCTTTTTTTAATTTAATAATAATTTTAACTATTATTTACTCAATAATTTCCATAGGTTTTCCATGATGTTCTGGGATTGACTGAGCACCACAAGAAGCACCCATCCAACACACTAACTGATTACCCTCCCTATGCATAGGTTGACCACAATGCATTGGAAGTTCTTGTTCCAATCCACATTCCACACATTTTAATTTTCCCATTTTTTTATCCTCCTTTTTTTTTTGTAAATTTTTATTTGTAATTTCTTTTTTTTCACTTTCTTTTAGACTTTTCATTTGCATGAGCTTTGGATCCATCGCATCGTAATTTTTAAATTTTTCAGGATCTCTTTTGAAGTGAGCTTCACAATTTGGATTACAAAAGTGATAGATTTTGTTTTTATACTCATACTCAATCGCTCTCCTAGGATCAATTTCCATTCCACATACGGGATCTGTTACTTTTTCTTGAAAAGTCAATAGTCTTTCTTCTTCAACTTGTTGAGGTGTTTTAGGTTCGTATCTCTTCAGAAATAAAGCATTGGTTACCACTGATACCGAGCTTGAAGCCATGAAGACAGCAGCTAAGTAGGGAGGTAAAAAGAAACCTGTAGCATAATATAAGATCCCTGCAGCAATTGGGATTCCTATGAGGTTATATATGAATGCCCAAAATAGATTTGTAATCATCTTCCTATAAGTTTTCTTTGAAAGATTAATAGCTGATACTACATTTCGAAGATCTCCTCTCATTAATACAATGTCAGCTGTTTCAATCGCTACATCAGTTCCAGAACCTATAGCAATTCCCACATCTGCCTGAGCCAAAGCAGGAGCATCATTTATTCCATCCCCAACCATTCCTACTACTTTATGGTCATCTGACTCTTGAAGCTTTTGTATTGTCAATGCTTTGTCGTTGGGTAAGACTTCTGCTAAAATTTGACGTTCATCAAATTTTAATTCTTTTCCAATACTTAGAGCCGTTTGTTTATTATCACCAGTAATCATATAAATTTCTAATCCTTTCTCTCGTAACTTATCTAGCGCATAAGGTGCTTGATCTTTGACTTTATCCGATATTCCGATTATTCCTCTAACTTTATTTTCAATGCTGATTAAAATAATTGTTATTCCTTGTTGTTGAAATTCATCATACTTATTTTTGTAGTTATCAATAATTATGTTATTATCTGTCATCAACTTTTCATTACCTATCAACACAGTTTTACTATTAATCCTAGTATTAATTCCTTTTCCTGGAATTGCATCAAATTCTATAGGAGTTTCAAGTTTTAATCCTCTTTGATTCGCTTCTTGTATAATTGCTTGTCCAAGAGGATGTTCAGATCCCATTTCTGCACTCCCAGCAAAAATCAATAACTCATTCTCATCATATCCATGACCTTCTAAGTCTTTTTCTGTAAAGATTATAGAAACTTTTGGTTTCCCAACTGTTAATGTGCCAGTTTTATCAAATACTATTGTATTAATTGTATTAATCGCTTCTAAAGAGTCTCCTCCCTTTAACAATATGCCATTTTCTGCACCCTTACCAGTTCCTACCATTACTGCGGTGGGAATAGCTAAACCTAGGGCACAAGGACATGATATAACAACTACCGAAGTAAAAACTAATAATGATAGTTCTAATCCAATTTGAGCAATAAGATACCAATAAAGAAATGCTCCTGTTGCTATCAAAACCACAATAGGGACAAAATAATTACTCACTTTATCAGCTAGAAGTTGTTTTGACGCTTTCTTACTTTGAGCTTCTTTAACAAAATCAATGATTTGAAATAAAAGAGTATCCTTTCCCACTTTTTCAGCTGCCATATGTATTAATCCAGTTTGGTTAACTGTAGCACCAATTACGACACTCTCTAATTCTTTCTTAATATATCTACTCTCACCTGTAATCATAGATTCATCAACCTTAGTCTTCCCTTTAATTACTTTTCCATCAACAGGGATTTTTTCACCTGGTCTCACTATTAAAATGTCACCTACTTCAATTTCTTCTATAGGAATTTCGATTTCTTTATCATCTCTCAATAAAGTTGCTGTTTTGGGTTGTAATCCTATTAATTTTTTAATTGCTTCAGAAGTTTGACCCTTGGTCTTATGTTCAAAATATTTTCCAATTAGTAAAAATGATAAAATCATACTCATTGCTTCATAAAACGTCTTTCCTTCTATAAAGAATGTAGTTAAAATCGAGTATACTAGTGCTGTAGTTGTACCTAAAGCAACTAAGACATCCATATTTGTCGATTTATTCCTTAAAGATTTATAAGCGCCTATAAGAAAGAATGATCCTGCTATCGTATAGTTGCCCATTGCAAAAAAGAATAAAATTAAGTCTTTTGTAAAAGATTCTTCAACAAACCAACTAATCGGTGTAATTATAAGTGTAAAAAATAATGAAATGCCTAAGATCCGGAGTCGATATCTCATTTCTTTCTTATGTTTTTCAATTTCTTTGTCCAATGCACCTGCGGCTTTCTCTATATTATGACCTAATTTTTTCACACTAGTGAAAATTTTACTTTCATCGAGTTCTAATTCATTGAATTCAATGAATATCTTAGAAGCTTTGAAATTCCCCCTTGTATCATAAATTCCTCTAATTCTTTTTACATTATTGACAAAATCTTCAAACTCTTTCTCTGTAAGTAAATCTATCACCTTGAGATCAATCTTAGCTAAAGTAGCTTTATAGCCTAAGTTGCGAATAGCATCGTTGAAATTATCATAATTTGTAATCCTTGGATTATATTCAACAGTTGCTTCTTCGTTGGCAAAATTAACTACTGAACTACTTACACCTTCTAATCCTTTTAATTTAGTTTCAATTTTATAAGCGCAATTAGCACATGTCATTCCACCAAGCTTTATTTTTACTTTTTCTTTAGATTTCGTTTCTATATTTTTTCACCATCCAATACTAATCCTAATAATGAGGAATCAAATGAATTAAATATAGATGTTGTTTATAAATTGTAAATAAAAATAAGGATCTCACGAATAATAATTGACAAATTTTCTAAAAATACATATATAATATTAATCTTATTACCTAGATTTTAAGACCTTAAGAATTTCTAATCCTATTTACTATTTTTCCGTTTTTCGTAGTATTTTTGAATTGCAATTTGTAATCCATCTGCTGCTAGATTACTACAATGCAGTTTAATAGGTGGAAGACCATCTAATGAATCTGCAACATTCTCTCTCGTAATTTTCTTGGCCTCTTCTAAAGTTTTTCCTTTTGCTAATTCCGTTATCATTGAGGATGTTGCTATAGCAGCCGCACAACCGAAAGTTTGGAAAGTTATATCTTCAATAATTTCTTTTCCATTCTTTTCTTTTACTTTAATATATATAAACATTAAATCTCCGCAAACCGGGTTTCCTACCTCTCCTACAGCATCGGCATCTTTCATTTCACCCATATTTCGGGGATTCCTGAAGTGATCCATGACCTTATCTGAATAAATTTTTAATCACGCTAATTTTACTCATTTCTCTATTACTAAAATAAAACAGAGTTGATT
>JBHLNY010000169.1:0-7420 GCA_048941065.1 Promethearchaeota archaeon | reverse complement strand
AAGCTAGTAGATGTATTTCCCAATGGAAAAGCATACAACATTTTAGATGCGGGGATTCGAGCTCGCTATAGAAATGGAGAAGATAAACCCCAACTTATCGAGCCTAGAAAAGTATATAAATATGAAATAAAATTAGGAAATACATCCAATTATTTTAGGAAAGGTCATAAAATAAGACTTGAAATAACTTCCAGTAATTTTCCGAGATTTGATATTAATTCGAATTTAGGAGGTGAAGGTAAGCCTGGTGATTATATCGTTGCCGAACAAAAAATTTTTCATAATATAGAATATCCAAGTCATCTTTTAATTCCAATTTTCAAATCTACTAAGTAGATTATACTAAAAAATTTTCTCAGAATACAATCTCAAATTATTACCAAATCTTTCTATAATAGTTTTTAAATCTTTTCCTAAGTCATGATTCAATAACATCTTTCCTTCTACATTGCTAAAAAAAATATCTTTTTGCTTTAAGTTTAGTTCTTTTAGTATTGGGACATACAATTTTTTAAATTTTGTGCTTAAATTTGCATCAGTTAAGGCTATTTTAATAATATCTCCACCTTGTACAATTTTTAGAGAAAGAAATTGATGATCATGTTCTTCAGATTTGTTCATTTTACTCAAAAAGATAAAATGCTATTAGAATAAAAAAGTTTTATCAATTTTCTAATATTTAGGATTTCTTAGGTTCCTTTTTTTATTAATTAAAGCGATTGGATTCATTATACATATCGAAATTATATTTTGATTGGAAAAGCTATAAATAATAATCTAACACAATTATATAATGCCTAAAAAAATTAGAGGTGAAAAATTTGCCAAAAAGAATTTTAAGAGTAAATATGAATAATCTAGAGGCTAAATTTGAAGATTTACCTGGAGATTACGCAGCACTAGGAGGACGCGGTATGACTTCAACAATTGTAGCAAAAGAAGTACCCCCTACTTGTCATCCCTTAGGATCTCATAATAAATTAGTACTTGCTCCTGGAATTGTTACTGGAACTGCTGCTCCATCATCTGGTAGAATCTCGGTTGGTGGAAAGTCACCATTAACAGGTGGTATAAAGGAGGCTAATGCAGGAACTCCTTTTGCACAAATGGTAGCAAGAATGCGAATAGGTGCAATAATCATAGAGGGAAAGCATGAAGGAGATGATTATTATTTATTAAAAGTGACCAATGATGGTGCTGAATTTATCAATGCAAATAAATGGTCAGGAAAAGGCTTATATGGAGTATATAAAGATCTATTTAAGGAATTTGGAGATAAAGTGGGTATTTGTGGTGTTGGAATAGCAGCTGAAATTCTTGGAGCTATGTCAGGAGTGTGTTTCAATGATCCCGAAGGATTGCCCAGCAGATACGCAGGAAGAGGTGGCTTAGGTGCCGTTATGGCATCCAAAGGTCTTAAATTTATTGTTGTGGATGAAACTGGTGCTCCAGGAGTTGAAATAGCTAATCAAGAGGTCTTTAAAGAAGGCATAAAGAAACTCAGAGATGCTCTAATGACCCATGATGTTACAAAACCTGGAGGTGCGCTTAACTCATATGGTACAAGTGTTTTAGTTAATATTATAAATGAAGCAGGTGGATTACCTCAAAGAAACTTCTCAAGTGGACAAGATGCTCGATCCGAGAATGTTTCTGGTGAAGCAAAGGCTGCAGAAATTAAGAAGAGAGGTGGTCAACGACCTCACTTTTGTAATCCAGGCTGTATTATACAATGTTCTGAAGTCTGGGTAAAACCAGGAGGAAAAGATCCAGTTGGAGTATTAGAGTATGAAAGTGTCTGGGCACTCGGACCGAATTGTGGAATTTATAACTTAGATGATATAGGTGAACTTAACCGTGCTTGTAATGATTTAGGAACTGATACAATTGAAGCAGGAGACACTCTTGCAGTTGCAATGGAAGGTGGATTAGTTAATTTCGGTGATGGAAAAGGTGCTCTTAAATTAATAGAGGAAATTCGTAAGAAGACCACAACTGGAAAAATATTAGCTAATGGAACAGAAATTACTGGCAAAGTTTTAGGAGTAACTAGGATACCAACAGTTAAAGGGCAAGGATTTCCTGCTTATGATCCAAGAGCTATAAAGGGAATTGGTGTTACTTATGCTACTACTCCTATGGGTGCTGACCATACAGCAGGTTATGCGATCGCTCCTGAGATTTTGGGAGTAGGAGGACAACTAGATCCGATGGATCCTAAAAAAGCAGAAGTCTCACGTACTCTACAATTAGCCACAGCGGCTGTTGATGCAACAGGATATTGTCTTTTCATTGCATTTGCAGTACTCGATATTCCTGAAGGATTACAAGGTGTTGTTGAGTCTTTAAACGGAGTATTAGGAGCCAATCTAACTGTTGATGACGTTGGACCAATTGGAAAGTCAATTGTCGATACCGAGCTAGAATTCAACAAGAAAGCAGGATTTACACCAATTCATGATAGACTTCCAGAGATGTTTCTTGAAGAAAAGCTCCCACCGCATAATACGGTTTTCGATGTACCAGATGAAGATTTAGATAGTGTTTTCTAATTAAAAAGATTTGAAAAAAATGTCGATTGATCTAAAACTGTTTGGTGATCTAAGAAAAAAAGCGGATCCAAAAGTACCAGGAACTTTACCATTACGATTAAAGATAAATGATCCAGAAATAACATGGGTAGCAGATTTACTTAAAAAGTTCATGATTGAAGAGAATGAGGTGAGCCATATTTTTGTAAATGGAATATATGCAGGACTTAAGAAAAGAGTTAAACCCGGAGATAAAGTTTCATTATTCCCACGAAATATGGGTTTATTGTATAAATGGTATTTTAGGAAAGAAGAAGATGATTAGCAATGAAACTATTTTGGTCACAGTCAAATTTTTTGCTACATTAAGAGAATATGGACCCGCTATAGAAACCCTAACAATTCCTAAAAATAGCAATATCAGCATATTATTTGAAAAATATAAAATTCCAAGAGAAGAACAAAGAACTATAATTATGGTTAACGGAAGACCCCATAAGGATCAGAAAACGGTGCTTAAAGATGGAGATATTATTGCAATTTTCCCACCTATAGGTGGAGGTTAAAAAACCTTGTTTTATCCCTAATATTTCTTTTTTTTTTATTTTTATATAATTACTTGTTTTTGACGAAAGTACGTACATTTCTAATTTTTGAGTTATTTTTAAAATTATTAATAGTACTTTTAAATAAGAACATGCTTTAAAGAAGAATTTTATGTAATATTTAGTTAAAGTAAAAGATCATATCTTTCAATTTTTAGAAGATTATTTGGAATGAATGGAAAATGACTAATATTTAAAAACTTTGGTGAATTAAATGGCATCTTTAGAAAAAGCGTTAATAAACTCTGAAGAGTATATAAGAAAACTGTTTGAAGGGATCCCAATCCCTATATATGTTTGGCAACACTATGATAACGATTTTATTTTAATAGATTATAATGATGCTGCCAATAAAGGTCTAAAAGATAAAGTTAAAAAAAAAGTTGGAGCAAAAGCTTCAGAATTCTATAAAGATAATCCTAAAATTATACAAGATCTAAAGAAATGCTTCGTTAGAAAGAAAAATATAACCAAAGAGAGGATTTATACTTTTAAATCACCCCAAGAGCATAAAAATCTAAGTATAAGATATAGTTTTATTCCTACTGACTTAGTTTTAATACATATAGAAGATATTACTGAAGAAAAGCTTGCTAAGCAACAAATGCTAGCTTCAGAAATGAAACTAAAGCAATTAAATAAAGAACTTGAACTAAAAGTCAATGAAAGAACTAAAAAATTAGAACAATCTGAAGAAAATTATCGCAATTTATTAGAGAATTTAGATGTAGGGTTCTATCAGGTTACTTTAGATGGACATATGATAAATCTCAATCAAGCTCATAAAATTATATTAGGATATGCCCCCACAGAAAATCTAAAAGAAAAAGACGTTAGGATGTTTTGGAAATATCCAGAACAGCGAGAAAAATATATAACATTATTATTGGAAAAGGGGAGTGTCAAGGATTATATATGCCATTCGTTAACCAAAGACGGTAAGGAAATAATTGTAGAATTAAATTCCCATTTAATTCGAGATAAGCAAGGATTTCCAATAAGAATTGATGGGACATTCATAGATATTACAGAAAAATACAAACTTGAAAAAAAATTAAAAGTATCTGAAGAACGGTATCGTTTAATTTCTGAAAATGCAAATGATTTAATTGGAATTCTTAATCGAGAGTTTAAATATGAATATATCAATGAAAAGACATTTTCACAAGTATTGGGTTATACAGCTACTGATATAATTGGAAAATCTGCTATAGATTATGTTCATCCAGAGGACCTTTCAAATGCAGTTAATACATTGAAATTAGGTTTTGAAAAAGGAGAAGGAGCTGCTGAAGTAAGATTTAAACATAAAAAAGGACACTGGATATGGATTGAAGCAAAAGGCACTACTTTTTTAGATAAGGATGGAAAATTGAAAGCGCTCATCATTTCAAGAGACACTACTGAACGTAAAAAAGCTGACCAACAATTAAAAGAATCTGAAGAAAAATTTAGAATTATAACTGAACAATCTTTTATGGCTATATTAATAATGCAAGATTTTAAGATTAAATATGCGAATCAGAGACTATTAGACATATTGGGATATAGTTTACAGGAAATATTGAGTTGGAAACCAAAAGAATTTTTCAATTTTATTTATCCAGAAGATCTTGAGAAAGTAAAAGAAATTGCAGAAAAGAAATACAATGGAATAATCGATGTAATTAAAAATTTTCAATTTCGTATATTAACTAAAACTGGTGAAATTTTATGGGTAGAAATATTTTCAAAAACAATCCATTATAAGGGTAAAGAAGCAGATTTACTTTCCATAATAGATATCACTGAAAAAAAACAAGCTGAAATGAAACTGAAGGAATCTGAAGCAAAATATAGAGCTATGGCCGAATTATTACCTGATATAATTTATGAAGCTGATTTGAATTTAAATATTACTTATGTTAATCCAATTGGATTTAAAAAGTTCGGATATTCTCCTGAGGATCTTAAAAGAGGGGTTAATATCAAGAATTTAGTATCTCCAGAATATATAGAGAAAGCTTTCTCAACTATAAAATCCATTTTTAAAAGAAAAATAACAGAACCTAATGAATACTTAATGGTCAGGAAAGATGGGACAAAATTTTATGCCAGGTTAAATTCCAGACCGATAATAATAAATGGAAAAGTTATTGGATTAAGAGGTACTGTAACTGATATAAATGATATGGTCCTTGCTGAACATAATTTAAAAGAAAGTGAAATTAAATATCGTGAAGCCTTTGATCGTGCGAGTTTTTATAAAGATCTTTTTGCTCATGATATTAATAATATCCTACAAATTATGAATTCTTCGGCAGAACTCATATCGCTCCAGCTTAATGATTCTAATCAGTTAAAGGATATAGAAAATATTGCGAACATAATCAAGAAGCAAGTTAGTAGAGGTACAAAATTAGTTAATAACGTTAGAATTCTTTCTGAACTTGAAGAAAGTGAAATTTTAAATCAACCTACTAAAGCTTGTGATATATTATTAAAATCAATTGAATATGTTAAAAAAGCCTATAATGAAAGAGATATAAAAGTGGAGATAGATTGCCCTGATAATGAGATATATGTTATAGCTAATGAACTACTTCAAGATGTCTTTGAAAATATATTAATCAATGCTATAAAATATAATGAAAATCCTTCTATTGAGATATTAATTAGTATCTTTAAATGGACATATGAAAACAATACATATTATAGATTTGAATTTATTGATAACGGAATTGGAATTCAGGATGAGAGAAAGAGACTTATCTTTGAGAAAAGCAATGGAGAATTAAGAAGTGATAAGGGTATGGGGCTTGGACTTTCTTTAGTTAGTAAAATTGTTAATTATTATAACGGAAAAATTTGGATCGAGGATAAAATAAAAGGAGATTATTCTAAAGGAAGTAAGTTTATCATTTTATTACCAGTATCTAATTAAGAATCTAGTTTAAAAAAGAAAAAAATAAATGATTAATTAAAAGTCCCATTTCTTGTACTTTTACTTTGTTTTCAGCAGCTTTTTCTTTAGGTATTTTGTACATAAATTTATTGCATGAATTACATCCAATCTTCTTTAAGAATAGAATAAAGATAGGTATCCAAGAACTCTCCATTAATATATACATCTTGTTTCAATGTAGCTTCACATTTATATCCGTTTTTCTCAAAGCAACGAAAAGAAGCTATATTTGGGGCGTAAATGTAAGCATATAGCTTATTTAAATTCAATTCGTTAAAACTATAACCAGTTATCAATTTTACCGCTTCTGTACAGATACCTTGCCCCCAACACTCCAGTTCTCCTATAGTGAGCCCTACATATGCTTTACGATCAAACCAATTAATATTGAAAAGTCCTATATCACCTATTGGCTTTTTATCTACTTTTAACCATATCTCAAAGTCAATAAACGTTCTTTCTTTCTTTTTCTGGTTTTCAAGATACTTTTTAATCTGTTGAACTGTTCTTGGTAGAACATGCCGAGCATAAATCCTAACTCTAGGATTATTAGCCCATTTCACGTAAAGGTTAATATGATTAGTGTTCATTGGCATAAGATCAACTTTTTGACCTTCAATAAAAGTATTAAACTCAGAATCTTCCATTTTTTCTCAAAATTGTATTTTTAATTATTATTACATAATTTTATTTTTGTAGTTGATTCCATTCTTCTTTCAATAATCCATATTTCAACATGTCATAATATATCCCATCTATATACATCTCCTCTCGAAACTTACCCTCAAGTTTAAACCCATTTTTCTCGATTATACGAATTGAGCCAATGTTAGGAACTAGGACTTCACTGGTTATTTTATGTAGATTTAATTCCTTAAAGCCATATTCAAGAAGCATTTTTACAATTTCAGTTCCAATCCCCTTTCCCCAATATTCAAGTTCACCAATGATAAATCCAATGCATGCTACGCGGTAAGTCCAAGAAATATCATCAAATTCACAGTATCCTATTGGTTTTTTATCTATTTTATGCCAAATTTCAAACATTATTCTTTTTGGGGTCATACCTTCACTTTGTTCCAAATACTTTTTTGATTCCTCAACTGTGATAGGTATTTCTGTTCGGGAAAACTTACGTACTTTAGGATTGTTTTCCCATCTTGAAAAAAGTCCTACATGGTTAGGGTTTAAAGGGAGAAGATTGATTAATTCACCTTCAATAAATGTAGTTGCTTCTGAATTTTCCATTCTTAAATTTACTCTTTTATACTGGTTTAAAATAAATAAGTTAATGATTTAATTTTATTAAATACTATTAATAAAGAAGAAGTTTAAGTATA
>JBHLNY010000168.1:0-7447 GCA_048941065.1 Promethearchaeota archaeon | reverse complement strand
ATTTCATTTAACATAATATTTTGTGCTTCTAAGTCTTGTTGTACTTGCCATCTTCTTTGTTCGATTTCTATAGCATCAGAGATTAAAAATAATACTAGTTTATCTTGATTTGTTATTATTGGATTATTGTTATAGAAAATGCAAACACCACTATTAAATAGATTTTGAGAAGGAATGAGTTTTCCATAACATCCTTTAAAGTTATTGTTTATAATAAATGGATCGATTTTTGCAAATTGGGTTTCATTTATATTGAAAAAGGTTTGAGGAAAATCATGACTTTCATGGAAAAATTCACTAGCAAAAATATTCCTAAAAAATTCGTCAGGATCATAATTAACTATTCTTTTGTCAGAGGAAATGATTTGATACTGTTCTTTTTCATTAGAAATTGTCTTATGGACATATAGAATGAGATCACCGTTTAATAACTTAAGACAGGTTCTTAATAATAATTGAATATTTTTTTGAATATTTGTTGTAAAACTCAAGAAATTAATATTTAATTCATAAATTAATTCCTCATATAATTTCTTTTCAGTAACATCCTCAACCCATAGCCTGAAGCTTATTAGTTCTCCACTTTCATCATAATGATTCACTTTCTTTCCTGAAAGCCATTTAAGTTTATCTTCTTTATGAATTATCCTAAATTCTAGTTCTCTATCTTCAGTTGATTTGAAAAATTTGTTGATATCATCAGGGTGGATAATTTTAACCATGATCTCGTCGGTTTTCAATTCTTCTCGTTCATATCCTAGGATATTTAATAATTTTGGATTAATATAGGATATTTCTCTATTGATTAAATTAACTTCCATTACTCCTACTGAGGATGTATCTAGTAAATCTCTATACTTTTCTTCTGATTCTCTTAATCTTTCTTCAGCTTGTTTCTTTTTTGTGATGTCTTGAGCAATGGATTGGAAAAATGTTTTATCTCCAAAATTTAATAAGGTAATTTGCGCATTGACCCATGTTGAAGTTCCATCTTTCTTAAAGACTTGAAACTCAGTTGGCTCTATTCTCTCTCCTTTATATATTTGTACTAACTTATCGTTTAGGGTTGTGAAGATTTCTGGTGGATGAAGAGGTAAATCCAAATAGGTTTTACCTATAAATTCCTCTTTACCATATCCGAATAATTTTTCTGTAGTAGAATTATAATCGATAATTTCACCATCTGGATTAAAGAGAATTATAGAATATGGAGATGTTTCAATTAAATGGCGATATTTTTCTTCAGACTCTTTCAACTTTTGATCTGCTAATTGTCTTTCAGTAATATCTTCAAGAGTGACCAAAATTCCTGCAACTTTTTCTTCTGAATCATAGAGTGGTATCCTATTTGTATCAAGCCAAATTAAGTCTCTATTTTTTATTAACCAAGATTCAATGATATGAAATTCAGGCTTTCCTGACTTTATTACTCTTTTTTCGTATTCCTGAAGCTGTTTCACCTTTTCTTCGTTATTCAGAAGAGTATTATCAGCTTTACCTATAATATCTTCAGGACGTTCAATTCCTACTAGTTTAGCATAATTATGATTACATCCTAAATAAATGGAATTAATATCTTTCCAATAAATATACTGAGGTATATTTTCCATAACCATTTGTAACATTTCATAGGAACTTCTTAATGCTTCCTCGTATTTTTTAGGATTAATTAATTTCCAGAAACGAATTTCTGGAATAGTAGTTGTTAATTTTTGAAATCTTTCCTCATTTTCATGTAATTTTTCTTCCAAATTTTTAATTTTAGAGATATTTTTCAAAACTACTAAAATTTTTTTCTGATTTTCCTCATCTTCAATTTTTTTTGCTTTTATTTCAAACCAAAGATATTTATCATTCTTATTTTTAACTCTTATTTCTTGTAAATGATCATCCGATTCAGTTCCTCTCTTTAAAATACTAATTGCTTTCTTAATATCATCATGATGAAGAATACTTAGAATAGATTTACCAATTAAATCTCTCTCTGAATATCCAAGCAAATTCTGATAAATTAGTTCATTTATAAACTCAATTTTAAATTCACTATCTGTTTCCACAACACTAATTAAATCATTGATATATTCCAAATAGATCTGCGGTTTGTAATCGCTCAATTTCTTTGTTTTCAACCGATTAATTAATATGTTTAAAAGACTATTCCTTCTTATAAAAGTAAAAAAAATTTTTTTATATATATATTCGCTTATTAAACACTTACATAACAAATATATATAAAAAAATTCTAGTTTGTAAGTATGAAACTAAGTAGTAATGATTTCAAAAATAAAGAAATGTTGGAGAAAAAATTTTCTTTTCGAGCTGATAATATATCTCCGCATTTAAAATGGGAAAATATACCTAGTGGTTCTAAGAGTTTTGCTATTTCTTGTAATGATCCTGATGCACCTGTAGGTGATTGGATTCATTGGTTAGTATATAATATTCCTGCTAATATTGATGAAATACCTCAAGGTGGACCTGTTCCTGGAATTGAAATTGATAATGATTACAGACAAAAAGGCTATGGTGGTCCCGCTCCACCTTCAGGTACACATAGATATTTCTTTAGGGTTTATGCGCTTGATGTTGAAAAATTAGAGGGAGTTTCTAAAAAAAATTTTATGGTAAAAGTCAAAGAGCATACCATTGAATCTGCAGAGATTATTGGATTATATAAAACAAGATGATTTAATCATAAAACTTGATTATTTTCAGAATTTCTTCAATTGATTTATAGTTTTAGTGATATCTTCGAAATTGTTATAATAATTAAATGCAAATCTTAAAAGCGTACTTTTGGAAAAATTTGGATATTTTTTTAAAGTCACATAAATATTATTTTTTAATAAATATTCATATATCTCTTCTGCCTTTTCATGTTCGAGAGTTAATATTCCAGATCTAAATTCAGTGTCGAGCGGGGAAATTATTCTATAACTCAAATATTTAAGTTCATCTATGAATTTTGATGTCAATAATATTATTCTATCTTGTATTTTTTTAATCCCATTTTGAATATTACCATTACCAATCTTGTTTTTAATTAAATCTAATCCCCCTTTTAGTGAAAAAAGAGCAGCAAAATTTGGACATCCTCCAAATGCATCCATATAACGTGTTTTATTTATAACCCTCATATTTTCATTATCCATTGAATATGGATCCTCAACACTTAACCAGCTTGAAAAAGGGATTCCTTTTTCTTTAACTAGTTTATTATTTATATATAAAATACCTGCTCCATACCCACAACATGCCCATTTTAGTGCATTACTGACAAGTACATCAATATTATGGCTTTTAACATCAATTTCAAACGAACAAAATGATTGTGTTGCATTTAATATGTTAATAAGCCCATGTCCTCTACAAAAATTCCCTAAACTATTGAGATTTTGCTTAAAACCTGTAAGTGATTGAACATGACTGTGAATCATATATTTGGTTTTTTTTGTAATTACCTTTTCAAAATCTTTTGGGAGATATTTATTATTATTATGAGGTATTTTTTTACAAATAAAACCCAATCGTCTAAATATATGAATTGAAGCTGGAAATTCAATCGAAGGATATATAATTTCTCCTTTCTCTAACAAACGGGCTACAATGTTCATACCGGAAGATGTATTCGTTAAAAATGTTATTTCATCAGGCTTACTATTGATATATTGGGCTATATTTTCTCTTGCTAATTCAATCTCGTCTAAAAAATCTTCAAAATGAATATCTCCATAATTTAGCATATCATTTAAATAAGAAATACCATTTTCATAAGCACTTTTACATATAGGGGATGCTGAAGCAGCCATAATATATACTAAATCTTTAAGTGCAGGAAACTCAATTCGACGAATTTCTTCCCAATCAACAGACATATTTTTCCATAATTAAAAATAATTTATTAAACAATTGATTTGGGTCTGTATTTAATAGCCATCAATTTAATCTTAAAGAAATTTATGATTTATAACCATTAAATATTTGAAATTAATCAAATTAATAGTCTATGTATCAGAATCAAATTTCTTATATTAGAAAAAAAGGTGAAACAAATGGAAATGAATGATTTTCTTCGATGCTTAAGTTGTGGTAAAAAATTGGGTTCTAAAACAAAAGAATTGCATAGCCAATGTACAGAATGTATATTAAAATTAGATTTTAAAACAACAGATTTAGATCATACAAAAATTGAAAGAAATCTTCAGAAAATTTTGGATTTTTTCATTTCTGATGTAAATGCTGCATTTAATAAGGATCCTGCAGCTCATACTTTAATTGAAGTATTAACTAGTTATCCAGGTATCAAAGCAGTCTTATTATATCGGATTGCGCATTTCTTTTGGAAATTAGGAATGCCTTATATCCCTAGATATATATCTGATATTGCTAGAGAATTAACAGCTATAGAAATTCATCCTGGTGCTGAAATTGGAAGAGATTTTTTTATTGATCATGGAGCAGGAGTAGTTATTGGAGAAACTGCAATTATTGGAAACAATGTAACTATCTATTCCGGAGTTGTTTTAGGAGGTACAACTTTCGAACAAAAAAAAAGACATCCCACTCTAGGAGACAATGTTGTAGTGGGAACAGGAGCAAAACTTTTAGGACCAATAACAATAGGAGCAAATGTAAGAGTTGGAGCTAATTCAGTCGTAGTAAATGATGTTCCACCAAATTCAGTCGTAGTTGGCGTACCAGGCAAGATAGTCTCAAGAAAAGGTGAAAAAATTGAAAAAGTTGATTTAAGGCATGGAGACCTCCCAGATCCAATAGCTATTGCGATGTCAAGTTTGGATAGGCGAATAAGAGAGTTAGAGAAAGAAATTTTAAATAATCGCCAATCACCAATTGACCATATAGAAATCTTTTATGGAGAAAATGGAGGAGGGATATAATACTTCAAAAATAATATAATAATCATTATGGTGTAAAAAATGGCGAATTTTTATAATAATATAATTGAGACTATTGGAAAAACTCCTTTAGTAAAATTAAATAGAATTTTAGAAAATATTAATCCAAAGCCCAATATCTATGCTAAATTAGAATATTTCAATCCAGGTGGTAGTGTTAAAGATAGAATTGGAATGGCTATGATTCAAAAAGCAGAGGAGGAAGGAATATTAAATGAGGATATTACAATAGTAGAACCTACTTCCGGAAATACAGGAATAGGATTAGCACTTGTATGTGCTGCGAAAGGATATAAATTAATTCTTACTATGCCAGATAGTGTTTCAATCGAAAGAACACAAATATTAAAAGCCTATGGAGCAGAAGTAGTTCTTACTCCAAAAGAAGAAGGTATGAAAGGAGCAATTGTTAAAGCTGAAGCTTTAGCTAGAGAAAAAGGACAGGTTTTCATTCCACAGCAATTTAAAAATTTTGCTAATCCAGATATACATCGTCGAACTACGGCTAAAGAAATATTTAATGATTTAGCAGGACAAGTAAATGGATTTGTAGCAGGTGTTGGAACAGGTGGTACTATAACTGGCGTCGGAGAGATTTTAAAAGACAGAGTTGGAGCAAGGTTAAAAGTTTATGCTGTAGAACCTAAAGATTCTCCTGTACTTTCTGGTGGAACTCCAGGTTCTCATAAGATACAAGGAATTGGAGCAGGTTTTATTCCTGATGTTCTGAATACTAACATTTATGACAAAATTATTCAAGTTGAATACAAAGATGCAATATCGACTGCTAGAAAATTAGCTAAATTAGAAGGAATTTTCGCAGGGATTAGCTCAGGTGCTATAGCATGGGCAACTATTTATGTTGTTTCAAAAGAATTTGAAGAAGGAGAAAACTTAGTATTTATTGTTTGTGATACTGGAGAGAGATATCTATCAACAGAATTATATAATTTTTAACTTACTATAAAATATTTCTATTTTTTTTAATTCTGCTGGATTTTAATAGAAGATGAGGATAAAATATGAAAAATATCTTTCCAATATTGTTTTATATCCCATTCTCTTTTTTGCTTAATTTCTCGAGAAATGGTTCCAAATATCTCTTTTAGTTTCAGAGAATCTAGATAACTTATTATAGGTGCTAAAAATGCTAACATAAATTGTTTTTCTCCATATCTCTCTTTTTCTTCGGGATATGAATCAAAATAAAGATAACCATAACTGTTTAAGTTTTTAATATTTAACAATATTCCTTCCGCTCTTGTTATTTTTCCATGACCATAAATCGAAGTTGCCGCCATAAATAACTGGTTTGCAATATCATCCATAGTAATTTGAAAATTTTTCTCTTTTGGATAATACTCCCTTAATTTCGGACCATATTTATCATCCCAATATGCTAGCAATAGGCATGATAATTCATTTAATTCTGTTATAATGGATGATTTCATCTCTGTCTTCATAATAGAAAATAAATCTTCAACTTTTTCATTAATCATGTTAATTCTTTTAGCACGCGTAATTTTACCTGAAATTACAGCTAATAAATCTTTTTCGTTAAATGGTTTGGTTATGTAGTCATCCACTCCTAATAATTTTCCTAATCTTATTTCCTGTTGAGATGTTCTTGCTGTTAAGAATATAAAAGGAATACGATTCAAACGAGGATTATTTGAGACATTTTTAAAGAAGTCATACCCATCCATTTCAGGCATCATAATATCACTTAATATGATATCAGGGATTTTGTCTATCTCTGAAAGAATCTTAAGTGCTTGTTTACCGTTTTTAGCTGTTAGTGTTTGAAAATTATTTGCTTCTAATATAAGATTTAAATTGAATAATAAATCACGATTATCTTCAACAATAAGAATTAATGGTTTCAATGTGAATCTAATAAAAGATTTATTTTTTAGTTTATATTTTTTATTGCTTTATTTATCGTTTTTTCACAGTGAATTTTTTATTCTCGGTAGATAGATTGAAAATGTAGTTCCCTTTCCTAATTCACTGTCGACAAACACCTCTGCTTTATGAAATTCTAACAGATCTTTTGCTATTGCTAATCCTAAACCGGTTCCAGGTATATCACTAACTTGTTGTGATCTAAAAAAGCGCTGAAAAAGATTTTTTTTATCTTCTTCTGAAATCCCTATTCCATAATCTATAAATTGAACAAGAACTCCATCTTTATTTTTAGGATTGTATAGGCCTTTATATTTATCTATGGTTTTTATCATTATTGTACCACCCTTTTTTGAATATTTAATTGCATTATCAATAAAAATTCGAAAAATTTGATCAATTCTCTTTGGATCCCCATATAATTTAATATTTGCATCAACATTTACATCAAACTTTAAATCTTTAGATTTTCCGATAGGTTCCATTAAAGGAAGTATTTCATTAAGAATTTCTAACGGTTTATATTCCAGCCAATCCAATTTTATTTTCTTCTCATCTATTCTTGAAAGAGTTAAAATATCTTCAACAAGTTCATTAAGTAAAGATATATTTCTAGAAATTGCATC
>JBHLNY010000167.1:0-7453 GCA_048941065.1 Promethearchaeota archaeon | reverse complement strand
TTTTGTATTCCCTTTTCTAAATTAATTAATTCATTAGCATTTACTATTATTTTATTTGCTGAAATCATACCAATCCCCTTAATCCATGCTAATTCTTCAGGTGTAGAGTTTGCTATTTCTTCAATACTTTTAATACCAGCTTTTACTAATCTATCTGCTGCTGTAGGACCAATACCTCTTACTCTTACTAGTTCTTCCATCATTATTAACGCATAATTAATAGTTTTGGTATAATTTTTTTACTTATTGAACAATACTTAAGATAATCTAACTTTTCTGTAAAAATGGCGACTGATTCTTTAATTATTTTATATATAATAATGTTAACGCCTAAAAATAAAATTTAATATGATAAAAATATAATAAAAAAAAGAAAATTATTTCTCTAATTGGCGGCCCACACCGCTATACATTAAATATGCCCCTGTAATACCACAAACTATGCCTATTATACCCATTAATGTTCTAACAATTGATATATCTAAGAAATTTGAGAACATTATTCCGTACATAAAAATAGCAAGAGCACAAAATCCAAAAATAAAGTATTTCCATTTTTGCTTCAATTGGTCATCTTCAAATTTCTTATATATTTGAACTGAATAGAATAATGATGGGATAATAGCAAATACAGATTCAATGGTAATTAAATAAAGAAAGAATCCAATACCCCAAACAGGCGCCCAATCTTCATTAAATGATATTCCTATATCTTCCATAACAGCCAAAAAGACCGTGCAAAACATAGCAATAGCATACCCTATAAGTATTAGCAATTGTTTTCCTGTAGTTATAACCTTTTCAGATTTTAAAAGTATTAAATCAAATACAACGAGAAATATTGGAGCATAAAAAATGCCGAAATTCGTTAGAAAGTTTAATATACGTACAATATTCACCAATGCCTCATCATCAATAGGACCATATATGAAATTTATAATTATCCCTAAAGCAGCAGATATATAAAATCCTGAAAATATAACATTTAAACGCTTTCGATCTCGCTTAAGGATTTTATATGCTAGAAAAATGAAGAATGCACATACTAATCCTTGAGCGACATAAATTGTTAACAATCGTATCAATGATACCATTTATTCATCAACTCTAATGCAAAATTTTTTTTAACCAATTACTAAAATTATGTTTTAAATTTCATTTTAATTATTTAATAATTAAGTTTGTTGTTTTTAAATCTTTAGATAAATTCATGGCTTACACATAATAAATAGGAAGGCTTATCTAAATTACTTATAAAATTACGTTAATTTAGGAATTTTGTTCAAATTTCACCTCTATTGTATTAATTTTTTTAAATAATAATATTATATTAATTATTTTTTTGTTTATAGTTATATTCTATTTTATAATCAATAATTTAAAAAAATTTAAGTGATTTTACAATCTTAAAGAAGAAATTTTGGATTCTTAAATATATAAATTTAATGATCATAAATTGCCATATAGAATATTAGAGAAAAGAGAATTAGGTACCAGTGGAATAATATTTGAAATGGTTTTACAAACACCATTGATCGCTCAGAAATCACATGCTGGAAATTTTATATTATTAAGAATCAATGAAACTGGAGAGAGGTTCCCATTAACAGTCGCAGATTATGATAGAGAAAATGGAACTATAACCATCGTTTTTCAAGTTGTAGGGAAAAGCACAAAATTATTGTCTCATCAAAATATAGGGGATAAAATTCTCGACGTTGTTGGCCCTTTAGGAAACAGAATTCATATTCAAAAATATAATTTTCCAGTAGTAATTGTTGGAGGTGGAGTTGGAATTGCAGAGTGTTTTCCTCAAGCAAAAGAATTAAAGGAAGCAGGAAATAAAATTATTGCAATAATAGGAGCAAGAAATACAGGTTTATTATTTTGGAGAGAGAAAATGCGTTCTGTAAGTGATGAATTGATTATTTGTACTGATGATGGAACTGAAGGAAGGAAGGGAGTAGTTACTGAACCACTTAAAGAAATATTAAAAAGAGAGAAAATTAGTATTGTGATTACAATTGGACCTCTGATTATGATGAAATTTGTAAGTCTTCTTACTAATGGATCTGATGACCTACCTAAGGTAAAAACTTATGTTTCTTTAAATACCATAATGATTGATGGAACTGGAATGTGTGGAGGTTGTCGTTTTTCCACTATTGACGGGGAGACTCAATTTGCGTGTGTAGATGGTCCTGATGTAGATGGTCATACTGTAGATTTTGATAATTTATTGAAAAGAGCAAATAGATTTCTTGATCAAGAAAAAAAATCATTGGAATATTATAATGAGCAATGTAGAGCTTTAGGAAAATTTGAAAGTGAGGCATCTTAGAATGGAAATGCAATCTCCTTTAATTGAGATATTATTAAATAATCGGGATAAAATATTAAAGATTGGAAAGTATAATGAACTCGAATTTGAAGAATTAACTAAATCTTTATCTATAGCAGAAAGTGAACGCCACAAAATAATAGAAAAGATTAAAGAATTAGGTACTATTGATATCCATAAATTGCAGGAAGATTTAGGGTTATCAGAAAAAAATATTTTATGTAATATCGAATATTTAAAAGAATTGGGATTACTGGGCTTTATAGGTGAATATCCTCGTTTTTTTAAAGAAATTATTGAAAACTCTGAGAAAAAAGGTGTTTTTCCTAATGTTAATCTCATTAAAGAGAAGAAGCTTTGTAGTGGATGTGGTTTATGTGTCTCAATCTGTCCTGTTAATGCAATTGACTATTCTGAGGGGACATTTGAAATTGATGAGGAATCATGTATGGAATGCGGTTTATGTTATTCTAGTTGTCCAAGATCCTTTTTTCCAGAAGTTTTAAAAAAAATTGAGGAAAATCATGATCCTAACATTAAATTCTTAGAAGAGCTAAATTATTATCGTGAATCTTGTACTGCTCAAACAACACAAAAACGCATAAAGCAAGTTGCACAGGATGGAGGAATTGTGACTACTTTACTTAAAACTGCTTTTAAAGATGGTTTTATCGACGCATCTTTTGCAGTTACTACAGGTGATAAACCGCTTAAACCTCTGCCAATATTAGTTGATAACGAGGAAAAACTTCTAAAAACCGCAGGTGCTAAATATACTAATACTCCAGTATTGAAAATTATTCATGATGCTAGAAATTATAATAAAATCGCCATAGTTGGTACACCTTGTATCATGAAAGCTCTTAAGAAAATCAGTTTTTACCCTTTAAATAAACCTTTTTATGATAATATTGTTTTAAAAATTGGAGTATTTTGCATGGAATCTTTTGATTATGAAAGAATTGTAGAAATTTTAAATAATGAATTCCAATTGCAACCCTCTGATGTTAAAAAAATGGATATAGATAAGGGTAAATTTATTATATATCATCAAAATGGTAAAATTTATGATATTCCAGTAAAAAGAATTAGGAAATATGGAAGATTTGGATGCTTTTTCTGTGATGATTTAACAGCTGAACATGCTGATATTTCAGTGGGTTCAATAGGCTCTGACCCGGGGTGGTCGACTGTAATAATACGAACTACAATAGTTGATGAATTTTGTCAGAAAGTATTAGACCGAAACCTGATGGTAAAAAGGGAAATTACCTCTGATAGCGAAAGTTTTAGAAAGATATATAGAATTGCAAAATCAAAGAAAAAGAAATATATTGAGTTGCATAGAGTAAAGATGATTGAGCAGGATCCAAAAGTTAGAATCAAAAATTTTCAAGAAGTGCCAAAAGGATTAACAATAGATATGGTCAAATTAGAAACTCATAGATGTTTACAGTGTGGTATGCCACTCTGTGTTACTGGTTGTCCCGTAAATATAAAGATCCCCGACTTTATAAAATTATTAAAACAAGAAAAGTACATTGAAGCTCTTTACAAGATCAAAACATCTAATTTGCTGCCTGCTATTTGTGGAAGAGTTTGCCCTCAAGAAACTCAATGTGAACAAACTTGCTTATTAAATTCTCTTGGAGAACCTATTGCGATCGGGTATTTAGAAAGATTTATTGCCGATTGGGAGAGAAAAAATCAATTAAAAGAATGTCCTGATTGTGCTGCTCCTAAAGATATGAAAGTTGCAGTTATTGGATCTGGACCTGCAGGATTAGCATGTGCCGGAGAATTATCAATGAGGGGTTATGATGTAACTATTTTTGAAGCATTTCATACTGGAGGAGGTGTATTGGCATATGGGATTCCAGAATTCAGATTACCAAAAGAAATTGTTAACAATGAAATCGAAACTTTGAAAATGATAGATGTAAAAATTACGTATAATTCTATTATTGGAAAAACAATAAATTTTGATGAGTTAAAAGACAGGGGATTTAAAGCTTTTTTTATTGGAGTTGGTGCAGGATTACCAATATTTCCTAAAGTACCTGGATTAACTTTAAATGGTGTCCTTACTGCTAATGAATTCTTAACTCGATCAAATTTAATGAAAGCTTATAAGTTTCCTGAATATGATACTCCTATCAAAATCGGGAAAATTGTAACTGTCATTGGAGGTGGAAATGTTACTTTGGATTCTGCTAGAACAGCATTGAGGTTAGGTGCAGAGAAAGTAATAGTAGTTTATAGAAGATCAGAGGTAGAAATGCCTGCCAGAAGAGAAGAATATCATCATGCACAGGAAGAAGGCGTTGAATTTCAATTTTTAACGAACCCAATCAGATTTATTGGAGATGAAAATGATGATGTTAAACATATGGAGGTTGTTAAAATGAAGTTGGGGGCACCCGACGATTCTGGACGCAGAAGACCAATTCCTATTGAAAATTCAGAATATTTGATCGATACAGATACAATAATTATAGCGATTGGAAGCAGAGCGAATCCTATCCTTACAAAATCAATACCTGAATTAAAATTAACCAAATGGGGCTATATTAAAACTGATGAAACTGGACAAACTAATTTAGAAGGAGTTTTTGCAGGTGGAGATATTGTAACTGGAAGTGCTACTGTAATATCTGCCATGGGGGCCGGAAAAAGTGCAGCAAAGGCGATTGATGCTTATTTAACTAATAAATACGTAAATAAGTATTGTTTCTGAATTGAGATCACTTTTTAAAAAAGTAAAAATGAAAAGTATAAAATCATTTTGTTTATTTTTCCCGCCATTCTTGGCCACATCGGCCACATCGATATTTCTTGCCATATACTCGGGGGTAATCACTTATTATATTTGTTTTATCTGTTGACTCATGAATCATATTCATGTTTTCTTCCCCACAACTAGGACATTTCCTTCGTCCTTCAGTCTTCTCAATAGTTAAAATATCATTATGGTCTGACATTTTTAAATATTCAACTCATAACTATTTAATTGTTATAATTTACCTTAATACAGTTTGGTTAAAAGGTTTTAAGATTTTTGATTTTTTTTTTGATAAATAAACATGTTTTATATCGTTTTTATAACTTATCTCTATTTTAGTTTTTTAACCTTTATTTACTTAATAAGTTCTTTTCCGTAAATTTTTGCTTGTTCGAATAATTCCGGCGTAGAATATTGAAATTTAAATATAAAATCATCTAAAATTTTATTATAAACATTTGAAATATCTCTTTCTTTATTATAAATTTCGAAGCAATATAATAAGTTTAATTCTTTTGCTTTTTTAATTAAATTAAATCTACTAATTCTTAAACTATTTGAAGAGGAGCCTTCTATCATCTGTATTACGTCCATCCCAATTATAATTGATAATCCTTGAAAAAGAAAAAAATGGCGAAATTCTTCAAAAATTTCTTTCTTGTATTCTTTTATAGAATTCAAATCGTTTAAGTTTAATACCATGACGAGAATATCGAGCTTGCTAAACTTTACAGATTGCTCTAAGATTACGTTTCTAAAGTTTTCAGCTGAAAATACTTTAATCTTAAAGGGAATCTTTTTATGAATTAATAAAACTTCGAACTTTTCATCAGAAAGATACTTTTCTATCGCGATATCTTCTAGGTAATTCAATAAGAATTCTTTTCCAGAATTATTGTTTCCAATAAGCCCAATGCGCAAACTATAACTAATTTTTTTCAAATACTCTCTTTCCAAAAATAATATTTAATGTTTTTAATTTATTATAAATAATAAATCATTTTACTATAAAATTTTAATTAAACTTATCCTTAACTCAAATTAAAGTATTGATTAATTTAACAATGTTAATTTTATACTTAGAATTAATTATAATGATTTTTGTATGGAGTTTTTCATTTATTATTGTAGATATTGCTGTAGAATTTATACCTCCGATTTCAATTGCATTATATAGATTCATAGTCGTTTCTCTAACTTTTTTACTATTAGACATTTATTTTAAATTGAATGGTAAAAAAGGTTTTATTAATAATTCTAATATCGAAAGAAAGGGTAAATTCTCAAGAAATGATTGGATTTTATTACTACTTGCAAGTTTTACAGGGATCTCATTATTTTTCTTTGCTCAATATTCAGCAATCGAATTAATTGGCCCTTCACTTCCCGCTTTATTTGTTTGCTTATTAGCTCCAGTTATAATATCTATATTAGCACTTATTTTTTTTAAAGAGAAATTAAATATATTGAAAATTATTGGTTTTATAATTGCTACAATTGGAGGTTTTCTCTTAGTAACTGGTGGAGATATTAATACACTTGCACCCGAATCTCCCAACTTTATAGGTTATCTGTTTGCATTAATAACTCCATTATTATGGGCTATATATTCTACATCAACAAAGAAATTAACGAAAGCAAATTCAAGTCTTATTATGAATAAATATATTGCATATCTAGGAACTATTGAACTATTTATATTTGTAATAATCAATGGTGAATTTCTAGTATTTACAACTAATTTTCTAAATGGATTATTATTTCTATGTGCTATATATTTAGGTTTAGGTTGTTATGTACTAGGTTATTATATTTGGCAGAATTCACAAAAAATTTTAAAATCGTATAAGGTTGCCTCATTCTTATATATTGAACCTTTCCTTACACTTTTGTTTTCAATTTTACTTCAAAGAAGTGAAACCATTCTTATATGGAATATTTTAGGAGGATTAGTTGTATTAATTGCTGTCCTTATTATAAATTATAAATAAAAAAAAATAAATTTAAAAATAAGATTATTCTAATGAGAGTATTTTTTTCATCCACTTAGGCATTATAAAACCTATATAATAAAAAGTGCTCGCAAGAACCATAAACAACCTAAAAATTATTAAAGTAATAGAGGTCAACTCCAAAATTCCATCACCAATAGCTCCTATTGCAAATAAATTAAATGACAGTATTAAAAATCTACCTTTCCACTGGATCGTAGGATCTTCTACCTTCAGTGAAGCAATGGAAAAATCATTCCCTGTAATCGTGCTTACTAATATAGAAAAAGCTAAGAACACTAAAACAAAACCTTTATAGTCTATGTCAATTGCATTTCT